>JBOGFV010000118.1:0-2662 GCA_050743525.1 Acidimicrobiales bacterium | reverse complement strand
CTCCACGCCACGCTAACGACGGGCTTCCTTGCACCAAGGGCGACCGGCGTCGACGGCGGAGCGCCCGCATACATTTCCCTACCTATCAGGTGGCCGCCAGGCCCCTGTCGCTAACGGGTCCTTCCATCCGCTGGGGGTCGAGGATGCCCCTGGTAGCGTGAGCTTCGAGTGTTCCGATCCCGCTGTGGATCGGCCGGCGCATCCCGCTTCTGCGGTCCTCTCGCACTCGAGTCCCCGCGCCACCCATGGCCCCAGGGCCCTCTGCGAGGGTCCGATGAAGAAAAGCAGAGAACCCATCGCATGACCCTCGAAAGCCTCCTGCCCGATCAGCGCAGCGGAGGTGCGGACCCGGAACCCGACCTTGACGGTGACCAGTACGAGACGGCCAGGACGTTCGACTCCCTCGGGGTGAACGTCGAGCTGGTGAAGGCCCTGGCCGACCAGGGCATCACGGCCGCCTTCCCGATCCAGGACCTGACCGTCGCCGACGGCCTGCTCGGCCGCGACGTGTGCGGCAAGGCCAAGACCGGCTCGGGCAAGACCCTCGCCTTCGGGCTCCCGCTGCTCCAACGAACCTTGGCCGCCTACGGCCAAGCCCCACGGGCCGTCGGGCACCCGGCCCGGCCCCACGCCCTCGTGCTGTTGCCGACCCGCGAGCTCGCTCTCCAGGTCCACGGCGTGCTGGACGAACTGGCCCAGGCGGTCGGGCTGCGGGTCGCCGCCGTCTACGGCGGGGCCGACATCGACCGCCAGGTCGCCCAGCTCCGCAAGGGCGTCGAGGTGATCATCGCGACGCCGGGGCGCCTCATCGACCTCGGTGACCGCGGCGAGCTGAGCGTCGCCGACGTCGAGGTGCTGGTGCTGGACGAGGCCGACCGCATGGCCGACATGGGCTTCATGCCCCAGGTCGAGTGGGTGCTGCGCCGCCTCGAGCGTCCCCATCAGACCCTGCTCTTCTCGGCGACGCTCGACGGGGCCGTCGACCGGCTGGTCAAGCGGTACATGGACGACCCGGTGTTCCACGAGGTCGCCTCCAGCACCCAGACGGTCGCGGCGATGCACCACCGGTTCCTCCAGGTCCACCAGATGGACAAGGTGAAGGTGGCCGCCCAGATCTGCCAGGCCTACGGCAAGACGCTCTGCTTCGTGCGCACCAAGCGGGGTGCCGACCGCCTGGTCGAGCAGCTCGGCAAGGAAGGGGTCCGCAGCGCCGCCATCCACGGCGACCTGCGCCAGGCCAACCGCGAGCGGGCCCTCAACGACTTCACGTCGGGCAAGCTGCGGGTGCTGGTCGCCACCGACGTCGCCGCCCGCGGCCTGCACATCGACAGCGTCGACATCGTCTTGCACTACGACCCGCCCGAGGACCAGAAGGCCTATTTGCACCGGTCGGGCCGGACCGCCCGGGCGGGGGAGACCGGCGTGGCCGTGACCCTCCTGCTCTGGAACCAGATGGAGGAGGCGGTGGTGATCCAGCGCCGTCTCGGCCTCCGCATCCCGATCGTCGAGATGTTCTCCAACGACCCCCGGCTGGCCGACCTGGTCGCCTGGGAGCCCGCCGCCCACGAGAGCGTCCTCTAACCGCTGGCCGAGCTCGGAGCGTTGAGGTGACCTTCCCCGCCACCGTCGGGCCGCCACGGCTGTGGTCGCTCGAGGCCGATCCCTTCGAGCGGGTGCTCATGATCTGCGCCCACCCCGACGACGTCGACTTCGGCTGCTCCGCCACCGTCGCCACGTTCCGGGGGCTCGGGATCGACGTGCAGTACTGCATCGTCACCAACGGCGAGGCGGGCGGGAGCGACCGCGGCCAGCCCCGAGACGAGATGGCCAAGGTCCGTCAGGAGGAGCAGCGCGCCGCCGCGGCCGCGGTGGGGGTGAGCGAGCTCACCTTCCTGGGCTACCCGGACGGACGCCTCCAGCCATCTCTCGAGCTCCGTCAGGACCTGAGCCGGGTCATCCGCAGGTTCCAGCCCGACCTCGTGATCGCGCCGTCGCCCGAGCGGAACTTGAGCGTCATCTACGCGAGCCACCCCGACCACCTGGCCGCCGGCGAGGCTGCGGTCGACGCCGTCTACCCCGACAGCCGCAACCCGTTCGCCCACCCCGAGCTGCTCGACGAGGGACTCGAGCCTCACACGGTCGGGGCCCTCTGGCTCACCGCCAGCCCCGGGGCCAACGTGGCCGTCGACATCACCGACTCCTTCGACCGCAAGGTCGCCGCGCTCGCATGCCACAAGAGCCAGGGCGGTGACGACCCCGCTATGGGGGAGCGGATGTCGATGTGGGGGAAGGGCAACGCGGCCGCGGCCGGCCTGCCCGAGGGCCGCCTGGCCGAGATGTTCTGGTCGATCGCGACCGGCTGATCAGCCCGCCAGCTGCCCGAGCACGTAGCGGAGGATCCCGCCGTGCCGGAAGTATTCGGCTTCCATCGGCGTGTCGATGCGGACGATCGCCGCGAACTCGACCGTCGTGCCGTCCTCGCGGGTCGCGGTCACCGGCACCTCTTTGGGCACCGAGCCCTCGTCGTTGAGCTCGCTCAGGCCGCCGACCGTGAACACCTCGTGGCCGTCCAGTCCGAGGGTGGCCGCGCTCTCGCCGGCCGGGTACTGGAGCGGCAGCACGCCAATGCCGATCAGGTTCGAGCGGTGGATCCGCTCGAAGC
>JBOGFV010000117.1:0-2043 GCA_050743525.1 Acidimicrobiales bacterium | reverse complement strand
TTAGCACTCGAACCTTGTGAGTGCCAACGATAGCGGGCGCCGAGGGTCCCGGCAACCGGCCCGGTCAGACCCCCGGAGCGCCTTCAGGTCCTGATCACGACCGTGTTGGTGGCCTTGTCATGGAGGGTCTGATGCCTGGGGTCCCACAGCGGGTACAGCAGGTCGATGACCAGGGGGATGAACAGCAGGAAGCCCAGGACCCGCTCGAGGAGGTCCCGGCCGACGGCCCGCCACAGCCCGATCGTGCCCCCGGTCTGGGCGTCGACCGCCCTGACCCGGACCGCCATCATCCCGAGGGTCTGGCCCCGCAGGCCGATCATCAGCCCCGAGTACAGGGCGCTGACCACGATGATCACGATCAATCCCCGGGTGTCGACCGCGAAGCGGGCGTGGTCGATGCCGTTGGTGGTCGAGTGCATCGACCGGAAGGCGTGGCTCGGGACCAGGTAGATGGACGAGACCAGGCTGATCAGGATCCCGTCGATGATCGTGCCGGCAACCCGGACCCACCACCCGGCGTAGGGGGCGCCGGCGAAGCCGGCCTGGGCAGCGCCGTAGCCGGGCTGACCGCCCCACTGCCCCGGCGGGGTGGTGCCGGGGGGGTAGTAGGCGCCCTGCTGCCGCCCGGGGGCCGTGTACCAGTCGTCCCGGGGAGGGGCGCTCGGAGGGGCCGAGCCCGGGTACGGGGGAGGCGCTTGCCCCGGGTAGGGCGGCGGGCCCGAGGGGCCGTCGGGGGGTCGCTGGGACATCGGGTCTCCTCACCGGTGACGTCGCGCCGAATGGTAGGGCAAGGTGGGCTCGTTCCGGTGGTTGTGCGGGCTCGGTGAGAAGTCGCCACCGAGGGAACCGGCATCATTGGTCACGTGAGACCGGTCGATGCCGCGATGGCGATCGCCCAGGCGCATGGGATCGAGGTCACCCAGCCCCTCCTGCTCCGGAGCACCAACAACACGGTCGTTCGGCTGCCGCCGCGCCCGCTCGTGGCGAAGGTCTCGGATCGCCTCGACAACCGCCTGGCCTTCGAGCTCGAGGTCGGCCAGTTGCTCAAGAGGGCAGGCGCCCCCGTAGGGGTCCCCGATCCTGACCTCGGAGCGCAGGTGCACGAGCACAGGGGTCACTTCGTCACGTTCTGGCGCTACCTCGAGCCCGATGCTCAGCCGGGCGCCGAGACGGCGCTCGCTGACGCGCTCAGCCACTTCCACCAGCGGGCTCGGGCCCTCGAGAAGCTCGGCGGCATCCCTTTGCCGCCGTTCGACCAGGGTGCATCCGACGTCCGCCGCCGATTGGACGACCCCGCGTTCGCCCAGGCCCTGACATCGGACGAACGATCGCTCTTGCGTCGAACGCTCGACGCTTCTGACCTCGCATCGGAGGGCGAGGGCTTTGTCCTCCACGGATCGCCTCATGGCTACAACATCGTCTGGGTCCGAGGCGATCCGATCTTCGTGGACCTCGAGTCGGCATGCGCCGGCCCCATCGAGTGGGACCTGGCCCATCTCGACCCCCTGATCGCCGCGGCCTACCCGCGAAAGATCAATCCCGACCTTTTGGCGACATGTCGGACGGCGATCGCCGCCTGCACCGCCGCGTGGTGCATGGATGGCATCGATCGCGGGCCCGACATGGAGTGGCATGCCCGCGCGCATCTGGCCAGCGTCTCGAGGTGGGAGGGGCGCAACCCACGATGAGGCGGAACGGGACGGCGCGGCCGAATCGCCCCGGCTCCGAGGTTCGTCCCGGCGGTTGGAATCTCCGCCCTTCAGGAGGCTGGCCGCACCTCGTAGGCACAGACGTGCGCCCCGTCCATGAGGTGGGCGACCCGCTCGACCATCGCGCCGGGCAGGGCGGCCCGGATGAACTCGAGCTCGCTCGAGCAGGCCTGCCGATAGCCGGTCGCGACGGTGAGGATGGCGCAGTTGTGCTCGGTGATTCGCCAGCCCCCACCGTCCAGCTCCTCTACATCGGCGAGGTACCCGTCCTCGTCGAGGATCCGGGTCAGCTCGGCGACCTGCGCCTTCAGGCTCAAGTCGGCCAGGCGCGGGG
>JBOGFV010000116.1:0-5083 GCA_050743525.1 Acidimicrobiales bacterium | reverse complement strand
CCCACGCGCTGGGCGAGAACAAGGCGGTCATCCTGCGCAACCACGGCCTGCTCACCGTGGGCGGGAGCGTGGAGGAGGCGGCCTGGTGGTTCATCACCATGGAGCGCTCCTGCCAGGCCCAGCTGCTGGCCTCGGCGGCCGGCACGCCCATCCACATCGACCCGGACCAGGCCAAGCTGACCCATTCCCAGGTCGGCCACCCGATGTCGGGGCGGTTCAACTTCAAGCCGCTCCTCGACCGCATCGTCCGCGAGCAGCCCGACCTGCTCGACTGATCGGCACCCGGCTTGGGTCGGGCTCCTGTCCAAATGGAAGGATTGCCGGTCGTCGCGCGCCCGCCGATAGCTTGCGCGTCATGGCCGGTGGCGACCCCCACGACGCCCGGACCGGGCGCGGCGCCAGGGACAACTACGCGACCGACGCCAACCTGGCCCGACGCCAGGCCGTGTTCGAGTTCTGTGACCCCGAGGCGAGCTCGGGCCGACCGCCGATCGAACGAATCGACTGGCGTGGCGACGAGTCGGTGCTCGAGGTCGGGTGCGGCAACGGCCTGTGGCTGCGGGCCCTGGCCGGCCGGGGTGTCGACCGCACGATCGGACTCGACCGCTCAACCGGCATGCTCGCCGACGCCCGGACGCGGGAACCACCGCTCCTCTGGTCGGCGGGGACGCCCAGCAGCTTCCCTTCGGCGACGAGCAGTTCGACGTGACGCTGTGCCTCTGGATGCTGTACCACGTGCCCGACCAGATCGCGGCGCTCCGCGAGATGCGACGGGTCCTTCGACCCGGCGGGCGCTTTCTGGCCGTCACCAACAGCGACCGACTCCGGCCGCTCGACCAGGTGATCAGGGCCGCCCTGAACGAGGTCACCGGCCAGAGTCGGGAGCGCTGGACTCCGGGGCTCGCGTTCAACCTCGAGAACGGAGCCGGGATCGTCGGCGAGGTGTTCGACGGAGCCGAGGAGGAACGGCTCGTCAACGCCTTCGCGTTCCCCGTGCCCGACCCGCTGTTGGGCACGATCGAGAGCATGCGGGGCCCGATCGAGATCGCAACCGGCGAGACGATCGACTGGGAAGCCGCCGAGTCGGTGGCCCGGTCGATCGTCGAGGCCGGGATCGCCCGCGACGGCGTCTTCCGGACCGCCATCCACACCGCCTCTTATCTCGCCATCAAATAGCAGTCTCCGGGGCCTTCCGAGTGCCGCGCTACCGGCGCTGGCCCACCCACAGGCCGCACAGATATCGCCGGGCGGCCCGGTCGCCCATCTGGGTGCGGATGCGCTCGGCGACCGCTTCGAGCAGCGGCTCTCTGATGGCGGGATCGAGCTTGCGATAGATCGAGTTGGTGCTGAGATGATCGGCGAAGCCGCGTCCGTCGAACCACTGGACGGCCCGGTACCAGCGGACGGTCGTCGGACCGAAGAGCGGTCCTGGGTCCTCGACCAATCCCCAGGCCCCGCCGGTGACGCGGACCTCGTCCTCGGTCGGAGGGTGACCCCAGTCCGGGTTGCCCGGGGCGAAGCGCTCGTGGAGGTCGGCCGTCTCGGCATAGACCTCGGGTTCGCCCGGTTGCCGGACCACCACGTTGCCGATGAGCGCCACCCACCCATCGGGGCGAAGGACGTCGTGGGCCCGATGCCAACCGACGGCCGGGTCGACCCAGTGCCACGAGGCCGCCGCCACGAGCAGATCGAACCGGCGGCCGTCGTCGTCCCAGGTCTCGAAGCTCGAGTGCTCGACGTCGACGTTGCCGAGCTCGGCCAGCCGCTGGCGGGCGAACGCGGCGAGGTTCGCGCCCTGCTCGACGGCGGTCACGGAACCGCCGAGCCGGGCCAGCGACCAGGTCGCCTGCCCGGTGCCGCAGCCCACCTCCACCACCGACGAGCGCTCGCTCAGGCCGGTGATGTCGACGAGGTCAGCGAACAGCTCGTCGGGGTAGCTCGGGCGGACCCGGTCGTAGAGCTCGGGCACCTCGTCGAAGATCCGGCCGAGGTCGCGTCCTTCCGCCATGCCCACCATCCTGCCGCCCCCGGACGGGCGGGGGCCCGCTTCGGCGGTTAGACGGCGGTGCCGTGCAGCAGCTCGTCCATGTTCGAGTAGTAGAAGCGCTCTCTCTCGGCGCCCCCGGTGCCGACCAGCGCATCCTCGAACTTGGTGAGCGGGTCCTTGCCGCCCTCGGGATGCGGGTAGTCGGTCGAGAACATGAACAGCTCGGCCCCGGCCTGCTCGATCATCCAGCCGAGCGGCTCGCCCGGGAACGGCGTGAACTTGAGGTGCTTGCGCACATAGTCCGACGGCTTGTGCGCGAGGTTCCGGAGCGGCTCCTCGGTGCGCTTGAAGGCCCGCTGGCCATAGTCGAGATGGTGCATCCACGACACCACCCATCCGGCCCCCTGCTCGATGCAGCCGCCCCGGAGCTTTTCGAAGCGGTCGAAGAGACCGTCGTAGATGAGGGCGCCGAGGAAGAGCTCGGGCGAGTGGTGGATGGCCAGGTAGTCCTTGCCCCGCACGTTCTCGCCGCCACCCAGGTGGTCGGTGACCGGCATGTCGTTGTTGTGGAAGGCCGGGTCGAGCAACCGACCGCCGCCGCCGACGTGCAGCACGAACGGCACCCCCGACTCGTTGAGCACGTCCCAGAACCCGTCAAGGTCGGGATGGGTCGGGGCCCGCTCCCCCGCCGCCGTCGACGGGACCATGACGGCCGCCGAGCCGACCTCGACCGCCTCGGTCACGAGGGCGGCGGCGCGCTCGGGGTCGACGAGCGGGACGTAGGCGACCGGCAACATGCGGGGGTCGTCGGAGCAGAAGTCGACCATGGCCCGGTTCTGGGCGGCGCTCCCGGCGTACAGGCGGTCGGTGTCGCGCCCGACGAACATCGCGGTCGCGAAGGTCGCGAACACGAGCTGGCCCTCCACGCCGAGGAGGTCGAGGACCCGGCTGCGCTCGGCCCGGTCGAACGCGCCCATGGCGCTCCAGCCCTTGTCCTCCATCAGTCGCTGCTCGGCCGACGCGGTCAGCTCGGCGTCGCCCCGGCGCTCCTGGGCCCGGGCCACCGCCTTTTCGAGGACCGGGGCCAGGGCCTCCATGCCCCGCCGCCGCAAGCGGTCCCGGTAGTCGGGGTCGATGAAGCCGTCCAGGAAGTCGGCCAGCTCCATCACGTGGCTGTCGGCGTCGAGGACCCGCCGATCCCCCACATAGGTCGTCATCTGGCCCTCCCCCTCCGCTGCGTGGTGTTACCTGGCGGTAAGGATGCCACGGCGGCGCCGGCGCCGCACCTCCGTCAGGGGCGGGCGTCGAAGGTCGGGATGAGCGTTCGGGCGGCCCGGGCCTCGTCGACCCGGCGGACCGGAGTGGTCGCGGGGCTACCGGAGAGGGAGCCCGCCTCGGCCCGCGCCGCGACCCGCTCGAGCGCGTCGGCCAGCTCCATCAGGGTCTCGACGCTCTCGGTCTCGGTCGGCTCGACCATGAGGGCGTCGCCCACGATGAGCGGGAAGTTGACCGTCGGCGGGTGGAAGCCCTCGTCGATCAGGCCCTTGGCCACGTCCTGGGCGGTCGCGCCGGTCCGCTTGCGCAGGGCGGCCGCCGAGAAGACGACCTCGTGCATGCACGGGCGGTCGAAGGGGACCGCGAACGTCCCGTGCAGCCGGACCCGCATCCAGTTGGCGTTGAGCACGGCCCGCTCGGCGACCCGCCGCAGGCCGTCGGCCCCGTGCACCTCGATGTAGACGAGAGCCCGGGCCAGCACCAGCGCGTTGCCGTGCCAGCCGTGGACCCGGCCGATGGAACGGGGTGGGGTGTGCCAGCGGTATCGGGGGGCGTTGCCGGTGGCGTCGCGCACCGGCCGGGGCCCGGGCAGGAAGTCGACCAGGTGCTTGGCCACCGCCACCGGGCCGGCCCCCGGGCCCCCGCCGCCGTGGGGGGTGGCGAAGGTCTTGTGCAGGTTCAGGTGCACGATGTCGAAGCCCATGTCACCAGGACGAACCACACCCACGATGGCATTGAGGTTGGCGCCGTCGTAGTAGAGGAGACCGCCGACCTCGTGCACGGCGCCGGCGATAGCCACGATGTCCTCTTCGAACAGACCCAATGTGTTGGGGTTGGTCAGCATGATCCCGGCCACGTCTTCGTCGAGCACGGCCTTCAGAGCGGCGAGGTCGACGCAACCCCGTGCGTCGCTCGGAACAGTTACCACCTCGTAGCCCCCGAGGGTGACCGATGCCGGGTTCGTCCCGTGGGCCGAGTCGGGAATGACGACCTTGTGCCGTGTTTGACCCTGGGCGTCGTGCCACGCCCGCATGAGCAGGAGCCCCGTGAGCTCACCCGCCGCGCCCGCAGCCGGCTGCAGGGTGGCGGCGGCCATCCCGGTTATCTCGCACAGCTGACTCTCGAGCTCGACCAGGAGCTCCAGCCATCCCTGGGTGCACGATGCCGGCGCCGCCGGGTGGACGTCGGCCAGACCCGGAAGACCGGCGACGGTGTCACACATCTTGGGGTTGTACTTCATGGTGCACGACCCCAACGGATAGGACCCCAGATCGACGGAGAACTGTCGGTGGCTCAGCCGCGTGAAATGAGCCACCAGGTCGCGTTCGGAGACCTCAGCCAGTTCCGGTGGGGCGGCCCGGCGGTGGTCGTCGGGGACAAGATATTCGAAGGGCAGGTCGGGGATCCCCGTCGTCCGCAATTGCCACGACTTCCGTCCCCGTTGCGAGAGCTCGAAAAGCGTGGGCTCGCTGTCGCGTCCGAGCAAGGGCGCGCTCGAGGCCCGCCCACCGGCGGCCGTCTGGGGCGTGATTTCGCTTGCCACGTCGGTCATCACCGCACCGCCTTGGCCATGGCGTCAACGAAGGCGTCGATCTCGGTTCGGGTTCTTCGTTCTGTGACGGCCACCAGAAGCCCGTCGTCGTCACCCCCGCTGTAGCTCTCGTCAAGGGCGATGCCGGCCAGGAACCCCTCGTCGACCATCCGCTCGATGACGACGGAACCCGAGACGGGAAGTCGGAGGGCGAACTCGCGCAGCACCGGCGCACCCACCAGCGGTTCGACGCCGTTCAGTCCGAGGAGCTTGTCCCGGCAGTAGCGCGT
>JBOGFV010000115.1:0-3292 GCA_050743525.1 Acidimicrobiales bacterium | reverse complement strand
GAACTCCTGGCGCTCCCGGATCTCGGCCGCGCTCAGCTGCGAGTACTGCTCCTGGAGGGAGATGACCCCGAAGGCGACGTGTCGGGCCTCGTCGCTCATCACGTAGCGCAGCAGCTTCTTGAGGAGCGGCTCGTTCGCCTGCTTGTGCATCGAGCCGAACGCCGCCAGCGCCAGCCCCTCCACCATGATCTGCATGCCGAGGTAGGTCATGTCCCAACGGGAGTCGGCGATGATGTCGTCGAGCAGCAGCCCGAGGTGGGCGTTCATCGGGTAGTGGCCCGAGAGCTTCTGGTCCAGGTACCGGCTGAACACCTCGACGTGGCGGGCCTCGTCGACGACCTGGGTGGCGGCGTAGTACTTGGCGTCGATCCACGGGACCGTCTCGACGATCTTGGCCGTGCAGAGCAGCGCGCCCTGCTCGCCGTGCATGAACTGGCTGAGGGTCCAGTTCTGGCTCTCGACGCCGAACTGCAGCCACTCCTTGTCGTCCCACTTGGCCAGCGCGGTGCCCTCGAGCATCGCCTCGCTCCACCCCATCTGGTCGGGGTGGGTGGCGAAGTTCGCCATGATCTGGGCCTCCTGGTCGACCGGGGTCTCCCAGGGCAGGTCGGTCGAGGCGTTCCACTGGGCCGTCTTGGCCTTCTCGTAGAGCTTGTCGAGCTTCTCGAGCCGGCCCTTGTCGTAGTCCCAGGTGAACTCGGCGTCGCAGTGGTCGGGGACCGCGTGCCGCCCGTCCTCCTCCTGCTGGCCGACCAGCGACAGGATCGCGGTGAGGTCGTTGATGTCGGCGCGGCCGATGATCTCCTCGGTCGTGCGCATGTCGGTCGCCTCGGCGGCTTCCTCGTGCTCGATGGCGGTCGGCTCCATGGGGATCTCCGTTTCTCCGTTACTGACGATGGGTCGAGGGCTTGGACGGGGGTCGGGCGGTCCCGGTGCTGCGCAGGGCCAGGATCCCCGGCAGGACGAAGCGGCTGACCAGGCGGCCGACGTCGTCGCGGTCGGTCGGGTCGATCGAGCCGGGCTCGCCGAGGTAGCTGAAGGTGATGCGGACGGCCCACTCGGCGGCCCGGGCGGCCTGGTCGGGCTCGAGCCAGCGGGCCAGGAACGGCGCCGCGAACGACGAGGACACCGCGTAGACGCGCTCCATCCGGTCGAAGCAGAGGTGCGAGA
This sequence comes from Acidimicrobiales bacterium, assembly GCA_050743525.1. Classification (GTDB taxonomy): domain Bacteria; phylum Actinomycetota; class Acidimicrobiia; order Acidimicrobiales; family RAAP-2; genus Palsa-461. The sequence goes on along the minus strand of JBOGFV010000115.1, from coordinate 2,122 downwards.
GGAGGACCGCGGGCTCGTGGTCGAGCAGGTAGCCGATGGCCCGGTGGGCCAGGATGCTCCGGGCCGTCTCGACCATCCCGACGACCAGCACCTCCTCCAGGTCCTTGGCCTCCCCCATCGAGACGGCGAGATGGGAGAAGAGGCGGGCCAGCTCGGTCTCGACGGTGGCGCCAAAGATCGCGTCCCGCCCGCCCGGGAAGGCCCGGTACACGGTGGCCCGGGACAGGCCCGCCGCTTCGGCGATGTCGTCGAGGGTGGTCTTCGACACGCCCACCCTGGCCACGCAGGCCAGGGTGGCGTCGACGATGCGGATCCGCTGCGAGGAGCGGTCGTCGGCGCCCAGGTGGCGGACGATCGCAGGGGCCTGCTCCGAGGGCGCGGGCTGGGTCGCCCCGACCATGTCGGGCTCGTACCGCCGGGACCCGGAGGTGTCCGCCACCAATTGAGACGATAAGGCGATGAACGTCTCATTGTCAACGTGTCTCGGGCGGTGGCCGGCCACCACGGAGGGTGGCGGCCGCCGGTGGCCGCCACCCGGTCCGATCAGCCCGCCACCGCGGCCGCCGGACCCGGGAACCACCAGCGAGTCGGACCCAACCGCTAGCTTTTGCGCGGATGGCACCCTTCCGAGCGCACCGGGCCGACGACGAGTTCTCGGGCCCGGACCGCTCGAGCACCGAGCGGCGCCTGGAGGCGGTCCGGGCCGCCGCCGAGCCGGTCATCGGCGACGCCACCGAGCCGATGGGGGTCTACGCGTTCCGGCCCGAGGAGGACGGCGCCGCGCTCCCCCTCTTCGTCGAGGAGCAGGCGTTCGAGGAGGCGATCGGCGACACCGCCGCGGCGGTGGTGGCCGACCAGTTCTCCCCCTACGACCACGCCACCCTGCTCTTGTGCGTGGTCGACCAGCACCGGCGGATGCCGGCCGCCATGGCCCGGATCATCCTGCCGTCGAAGACCGGCTTGAAGAGCCTGAACGACATCCCGGCCACCTGGGGCATCTCGACCGACGAGCTGTTCGACGCCTCGGACTTCGACTTCGACCCCAACCACACCTGGGACCTCGCCACCCTCGCCATCGGCCCCGAGTACCGGGCCGCCGCCTTCCAGGGCCTGGTCACCATGTCGCTGTGCCAGTCGATGTCGATGCTCGGGGCGCGGCTCGGGTTCCCCTGGACGATCGCGCTGCTGCACGTGCCGGTGCTGCGGATGCTGCAGTGGAAGCTGCACCGCCCGTTCAACGAGTTCGCGGGCGTCGAGCCCCGCCCCTACCTCGACTCCCCGGCCACGCTGCCGGCGTGGATGCACCTCCCCGAGTGGCACCGGCGCCTGGGCGAGCGCGACCGGGTGCTGTGCGAGATGATGACCCGGGGCACCGGGCTCGGGCCGGCGGTGCGGCCGCCCGACTGGGACGCCGCCGCCGAGAAGGCCGCCGAGGTCAGCGCCTTGGCCGACCTGCGCCTCCATCTCCGGTAACCAGCCGGAGCCCGTGCCGGGGCGTGATCGCCCGGATCGTCGGGATGACCTCGTCGGGGGCCACCGGGCGCGAATAGAGGAACCCCTGGGCGAGGTCGCAGCCGAGGTCCCGGAGGGCCTGCTCCTGGCGCTCGTGCTCGACCCCCTCGGCGATCGTCACCGCGTCGACGGCCCGGGCCATCGAGATGATCGCCGCGACCAGCGTCGCGTCGGTCTGGTCGTCGCTGAGCAGGCTCTCGATGAAGCTGCGGTCCACCTTCACGTAGTCGACCGGGAACTGGCGCAGGTAGGCGAGTGACGCGTACGAGTTGCCGAAGTTGTCGACGGCCAGGCGCACGCCGAGCTCGCGCAGCCTGATGACGAGCGCGACCCCCTCGGCCGGGTTCTCCATGAGGGTCTGCTCGGCGAGCTCGATGCACAGCCCGTGGGGGTCGAGGCCGGTCTCGGCCAGGGCCCGGCGGACCCGGGGCGCCATGTGGTGGCTGCGGAGGTGCAGGCTCGAGACGTTGACCGACACGAAGAGGCCGCCGGTGCCCGGCACCTCGCGCCACTCGGCCAGGCGCCGGCAGGACTCCCGGATGACCCAGTCGCCGATCTCGGTCAACAGGCCGCCGGCCTCGGCGCACTCGATGAAGACCGAGGCCGGGAC
>JBOGFV010000114.1:0-10453 GCA_050743525.1 Acidimicrobiales bacterium | reverse complement strand
GCCGAGGTCGGGCAGCCCGATCACCGCCGCCCACGAGCCGGTGGTGATCGGTTCGACGAGCACGGAAAGGAGCAGGGTCGTCGCGCCGGGGCCCGAGATCCCGACCAGGCTGCCGCGCCGGAGCCCCGCCTCGGGGAGGAACGGGCCCACCGGCTCGGGAACGGGGAGGACTCGAGCGGCCGCGAGGATCTGGCCCGGGCCGAGGACGGCGGCCGAGGGGGCTCCTCCACTCACGACGGGAGTTTAGCGAACACATGTTCGCTTTCCAAATCGAGCAGTGTGCGGGTGGCGAACCCTGCTCGTGGCCCACTCCGATGACCGCCAACGAGCTAGAGGCCAGGTGGGACAGGCGGCCAGCCAGGTGGACGGTTCAGGGTGCGTGAAAATAGAGCGGTGGTCTCGCAACACCCGTCGCCGCCGGTCCGGTTGGCCGAGCTCGTCTCCACCCTCTCGCTCGCGTCAGACCTCGGCATGGGGCACCCCATGGAGCGGGCACTCCGCCAGACCGTGATCTCCATGCGCCTCGCGTCAGCGACTCGCATGGGGGACGGGGTTCGAGCGGCCACCTATTACACATCGTTGCTGACCTGGGTGGGGTGCGCCACCGACACGAGCGAGCTAGCCCAACTCTTCGGCGATGAGACCGAGCTCTACGCGGACACTCACGACGGCGATCTCGACCAGGTCAGGATGGCGATCTTCGTCGCGCGCCACCTCGGGCGCGGGGGCTCCTCGCTCCGGCGGGTGGGGCTCGTGGGCAAGTTCTTCGCCACAGCCGGCAAATCGGTGCAGCAGATCATGAACTCGCACTGCCAGTCCACGAGTGAGTTGGCAGAACGGCTCGGCCTCGGCAACGAGGTCCGAGACCCGCTGCTGCAAGCGTTCGAGCGATGGGATGGCAAGGGCGTTCCAGGGTCGGTCGGGGCCAGCGACCTGACTGAGGCCGCCCGCGTCGTACACCTGGCCAACAACATCGAGTTCTTCGAACGTACGGTCGGCCTCGACGGTGCGCTGGAGGTCGCCCGACAGAGACGCGGGACGCAGTTCGACCCCTCCCTCGTCGACTGCTTCCTTGGCCGTCACGAGGAGATCCTCGAGGGTGTCGACGAGATCGGGACCTGGGACGAAGTGATCGCCCTCGACCCCAGGCTCGGGGAGACACTCACCGACGAGCAGCTCGACCAGGCGCTAAGCGCCTTCGCTGACTTCGCCGACTTGAAGTCGCCGTTCTTTCTCGGGCACTCGCGGGCAGTTGCAGAGCTTGCCGTCGAAGCCGCCGAGTCCCTCGGTCTCGCCGACGACGACCGCACGCTGCTCGGCCGAGCCGGGCTCGTGCACGATATCGGCGTCATCGGGGTCACGAGCACCGTATGGGACGAGCCCCGCCCCTGGTCGCCCGCCCAGCGGGAGCGGGCGCGCACACATCCGTACCTCGCCGAGCGGATGCTCGCGCGCACGCCGGCCCTCTCGGTTGTCGGTGAGTGCGCCTCGATGCACCACGAACGGCTGGACGGATCCGGCTACCCGCGCGGCCTCCACGGCGACGCCATCCCAGTGACGGCCCGGGTCCTGGCTGTCGCTGACGCCTTCCGGTCGCTCAGGGAGCCCAGGCCCCATCGTGATCAGCGAACCCCCGACGAAGCTGCTGCCCTCCTACGCCAGGAGGTGCGTGCCGGTCGCCTCGACACCGACGCCGTCGACGCGGTGCTCGCCTCGGCCAGCGGCCATCGGGTCCGCCGCCGGTCCGAGCTGCCCGGCGGGCTGACCTCGAGAGAGGCCGAAGTTGTCGTGCAGCTCGCCCGTGGGCTCTCCAACCCTCAGATTGCGACGGTGCTGTCGATCTCTCGGAAGACGGTGTCTTCCCACCTCGAGCACATCTACACCAAGCTAGGTGTCTCCACCCGAACCGAAGCGGCGCTCTACGCCATGCGGCACGGGCTGCTGGGCGACGCCTGAAAAAGATCGGGCAGGTGCCCGATTCGCCGCGGTACGGGGATCCCGTACAACGGTTGACATGACGAAAACAACCGAACCGTTGTCCCCAGTGGACGCCGACGTTCCCAAGTTCTCCGTCGCCGGGGCCTTCCTCGAGGGACTGGCCAACCGGGACTTCGACCACCTCGCATCGGCGCTCTCGCAGGACGTCCACCTGCGCGCGCTCCTGCCGCCCGGCTTCTTCGAGTGGGACGGGGTCGACACGGTCCGCGGTGTGTTCGCCAAGTGGTTCGGCGACGTCGAGGAATTTAAACTGGTCGACGCGATCGTGGGCGAGGTCGGGTCGCGGCTGCATCTCCGCTGGCGGGTCCGGCTCCTGGGCGAGCGCCTCGGCTCGGGCTGGTTCACTGTTGAACAACAGGCGTACGCGGACACCGACGGGGCAGACCGGATCGCCCAGCTTTCGCTCCTCTGCTCCGGCTACTGCCCCGAACGCGCCAGCTGACATGGACGTGGTCAAGGGCTGGGGCGGGTGGGCCCCGGAGGTGCGGGACGACCCGTTCCCACTGCTCGCCGAGCTGCGCGAATCCTGTCCCGTCCGGGAGGTTCGGTTGGCCGACGGCCACGGCGCGTGGCTCGTGCTGGGCCACGACGCGGCCCGCTCGACACTGAAGGACCATCGCATCTCGAAAGACATGCTCGCCGCGCTAGAAGGCGATCCGGACGTCGTTGCCGAGGGCCTCCCTGGTCCGGCCTTCTCTCGCCACATGCTGAACGTCGACCCTCCCGATCACACCAGATTGCGCAAGTTGGTGGCCCGGGCGTTCGTCCCCGAACGGGTCCGTGCGCTCGAGCCGGCCATCACCGCGATCGCGCACGAGCTCCTGGACGAACTCGAAGGCCGGGCGGGCGGCGCCGTCGACCTGGTCGCCGGATACGCCCGTCCACTGCCCTTCGGCGTCATCAGCGAACTACTCGGCGTCCCCGGTGCTGACCGTGCCGCGCTCGACGACTGGTTCCAGACCTTGCTCCAGCCCTGCCCCGACGACCCGACTCCCGAGATGATCGCGGCGTCGGATGCGATCGTCGCCTTCCTCGACGACTTGGTCGAGTCGAAGACCCGCATGCCGCGCGACGACCTCGTCACCGTCCTGGTCTCGGCCAGTGCCGACGGTGACCAGCTGAGCCGTCAGGAACTGCTCTCGAGCCTCTTCCAGCTCATCGTGGCCGGACACGACACCACCGCCAGCCTGATCGGCAACGGCGTGGTGGCCCTGCTCGACGACCCTGTTCAGCTGGCGGCCCTCGTGCAGGATCCGGCTCTTCTCCCCTCGGCGGTGGAGGAGCTGCTGCGGTTCTGCGCCGCCGTCCCCCATGCCACCTTCCGGGTGGCCTCGGAGTCGGTCGAGCTCGGTGCGGCCGTGATCCCAGGCGGGAGTCAGGTACTCGTCTGCCTCGCGGCGGCGAACCGCGACCCTGCCCATTGGGAGCGTCCCGACGAGCTTGACCTCCTCCGCGCCCCCAAGCCCCACCTGGCCTTCGGGCACGGTCCGCACTTCTGCCTCGGGGCGCCGCTGGCTCGCCTCGAGGCGCGGGTGGCCCTGGGTGCCCTCCTGGCCCGCTTCCCCGAACTCCGACTTGCCGTCCCCCGCGACCACCTCGCGTGGAGCCACGGCGACGGACTCGTCCTCCGCGGGCTGGCCGCGCTGCCCGTGTCCCTCGAGCAACAACGAACCCAACTGCAAGGAGCTTGACATGACCAAGACCGATACCCCCGTCGACAACGGCGTCAACGTGGGTCACCTCCTCGGGGCGCGGGCCGCGCTCAGCGAGCAGCCGGCCGGTGCGCAGTTCCGCTGGCGAGCCACCTGTACCTGGAGGCACGGCACCCACAGCTATTCGGTGGTGGAGGGCTTTGCCGGGCTCGGGGCCGAGCAGACCCACAAGGCCGCCTTCGACTTCGACATCGACCACCCTGAGGTCTTCGCCTCCGAGGACCGCGGTGCGACGCCGGTTGAGTACGTCCTCGTCGGGCTGGCCGGGTGTCTGACTGCCGGTATCGCCGCCGTCGCGCAGATGCGCGAGATCCAACTCCGATCGGTCAGCTCCACCGTCGAGGGTGACATGGATATCCTCGGGATCCTCGGTGCCGACCCGGAGACCCGCAATGGATTCGAGTCCGTCCGGCTCCACTTCGTGATCGACGCCGACGCGACGCCCGAGGACATCGAGGCGCTGGTCGCTCAGGCCCAGAAGCGGTCCGCCGTCTATGACATCGTCACCAATCCAACCGACGTCACCGTGCAGGTGAACTGACCGTCCCGATCGGACCCGCATGCGGACCACGACCGTCATCATCGGGGCTGGCCATGCTGGCCTGGCGATGAGTCGCCGCCTCACCGAACGCTCGATCGACCACGTCGTGATCGAGCGCGGTGTGGTGGCGAACGCGTGGCGGACCGAACGCTGGCCGAGCTTGCATCTGCTCACGCCCAACTGGCAGACGCGGCTCCCCGGGCTCGGCTACGAGGGGGACGACCCGGACGGGTACATGCGGGCCGACCAGGTGGCCGAGTTTCTCGCCGGCTATGCCGACAAGATCGACGCGCCGGTGCGGGCGGGTACCCGGGTCACGGCGGTGCGCCGACTCGGAACTGAATACGAGGTCGTCACCGATTCTGCGTCGTGGTACGCACGCTCGATCGTGCTCGCGACGGGCGCCTGCAATCTGGCATCGATCCCGGCCGCGGCCGGCGACCTCCCCCCGTCGATCGCCTCGCTCTCGCCGATGGCCTACCGGGGACCCGAGCACCTGCCACCCGGAGGCGTCCTGATCGTCGGCGCCTCCGCCACCGGCGTGCAGCTGGCCAACGAGATCGCCCGCCACGGCCGCCCGGTCACCCTGGCGGTGGGCGAGCACGTCCGTCTGCCCCGGCGCTACCGGGGGCGCGACATCTTCTGGTGGATGGAAGCGACCGGCATCCTCGACGAGGGCTATGACCAGGTGGACGACCTGGTGCGCGCCCGCAACGTGCCCTCCCCGCAACTCATTGGGACCCCCGAGGGAGTCACCATCGATCTCAACACGCTGAACGCCGCCGGGGTGAGGGTCGTCGGCCGAATCGGTCGGATCAAAGAGGGCGTCGCCCAGTTTTCGGGCGGCCTGGCCAACCTCTGCGCGCTGGCCGACCTCAAGATGCATCGCCTCCTCAACAGCTTCGACCAATGGGCGACCGAGCACCGCGCCGATGACCTCGAGTCACCCCACCGCTTCGAGCCCACGCGCGTGGGCCACCGGCCGACCTTGACCCTCGATCTCTCGGCCGGCGCGATCGGCACGGTCATCTGGGCCACCGGGTATCGACCCGACTACTCATGGCTGGAGGTCCCCGTCATCGGGCGTCGCGGCCAGATCCTCCATGACGGTGGCGTCGTCACCGGCGCGCCGGGGATGTACCTGCTCGGTGCCCCCTTCCTCCGCCGCCGGCGGTCGAGCTTCATCAACGGCGCCGTCCTGGACACCGATGAGTTGAGCGACCACCTTGTCCGCTACCTCGGTTGTAGCCTCCCGAGATAGGTCCCGGTCCTGACGAGGGCGCCTGCCCCGGCCGGCGCTCGTGGCTCGACCGCCTCGATACAATCGAATCCTCGTCAGCCCGGCATACCGTGCAAAACCTTTGGGACGCGTTCCTCGGGGCTGCCTACGGAGTTACGTGGCCAGCTCCACCGCTAGCGCGATCTCGTTGGCCGAGAATCGGTCGACCCCGGAGACGATCGCCCTGCGGATGTCCTCGGCATCGGCGGCGTCGTTGGCGTGAACGACGAACCCCTCTCCACGCAGCCCTGCCACGATGCTCGGCGTGATGTCGCAGGCGTAGATGTGAACCACGTCGAAGCCCCCGAGCGTGGCCACCGAGACGGCCTGGCGGAGGAAAATCGACTCGGGCATCCACTCCTCCCGCCGCCGCATAAAGAGCCCGAGCCGTGCCTCGGGGTGGGCTCGCTTGAGCGCAACGAGCATCGGGAGGTTCGATGAGGTGAACTCGGTGTACCCCATAGCCTCGTGGGCGATCACCGTCGTCACGGCGGCCTCGAGGAACGCCGCACCGAAACCTTTCAACTCGAGCTCGAACTCGAGCCCCGTGAGCGAAAGGACCTCGTCGAGGAGCGGAACCTGCTCTCCGGCGTAGGCGGGATCAAACCACGACCGCGCGTCGAGGGCACGGACCGGAGGCGGTAGCGGGCCAGGTCGGCCCAGGGGCGCGGCGCGGCAGGCGTGCGGTTCATCCCAGGTCCGTTGTCGCACACCCCGGCTCCGGAATCCACCTGGCGGCCACGACGAACGGGGGCGGTGCTAGTCCCCACCCTGATCAGGGCGGGGCCGGGCGGGCCGTCCAGGTCGCGTCCAGGAAGTTGTCCGGGGTCTCGCCAGCATCGAACGAAGCTGAACCACCGAATGGTGGCGCCCGCCACCGTTCGGTGCACCCCAACTCCTATGGTCGTCGGGATGTTGGGACGGCCCTTGGGTCTGATCGTTGCGTCTGCGCTCATCGTCGTCCTGGTCGCAGCAGGCCCGGCGGAGGCGACAACGTCATCGGGCTATTTCCTCGACCTCGGCGCGTCGGTCTCACTCGGGGTCCAGCCGAGCCTGGTCACCGGGCGGGGCGGGCGCACCGCCAGCGGCTACGCCAACGACCTGGTCACCGAGCAGGCCGCACGGGGCGACGAGCTCCACCTCGTCCAGATGGGGTGCCCCGGCGAGACGACGTCGAGCTTCGTCACCGGCGACGACCGCTGCTACCGGAGGCCGGACAACCAGCTGGCCGAGGCGGTGGGGTTCCTGCGGGCCCACCCTGACGCCCGCAGCCTGGTCACGGTCGACGTCGGCTTCGACGACATCGTCGGGTGCCTGTGGCACAAGGCCGTCGACGGGGCTTGCCTCGACGAGCGGCTGGACGCCGTGTCGGGCCAGCTGGCCCACATCCTCGGGGCGCTGCGCGACGCGGCCGGACCCCACGTCCTGTTCCTGGGGGTCGGCGCCTACGACCCCTTCCTGGCCGCCGCCCCGAACGCCGCCGGGCAGGCCTTCGCCGAGGCCAGCGCCAACGCGATCGGCCGGCTCAACGCGCTGCTGCGGTCCGGCTACGCCGCCGCCGGCATCTCGATGGTCGAGGTCGCGTCGCTGTTCTCGGGCGACGACCACGACGGCGACGCGACCGAGTCGTCATCGCTCCTCGCCATGGCCGAGCACACCTGCGATCTGACCTGGATGTGCGCCCCCGACCCCAACATCCACCCCAACGACGCCGGCTACCGGGCCATGGCCGCCGCGATCGAGGCGCGCCTCCCCCGAGACTGGTAGCGGGTCAGTCGGTCAGGTACAAGAACCCGTAGCCCTCGTCGCGCGCCGCGATGCCGGCGTCGCGCAGGGCCACGTCCCAGTCGCCCTGCACCCCGGGGTCGGACTCCTCCATCCCGTGGTCGGCGACGATGAAGAAGGCGCAGTCGTCCCACACGCCGGCCCGCTCGACCACCTCGAGGATGCGGCCGAGCCGGGCGTCGGTGTCGGCCACGGAGGCGGCCGCCATCTCCGAGTAGGGGCCGCCGAGGTGGAAGGCCGAATCGGTCAGGGTGAAGTTGACCCATGTGAACGCGGGCAGCGGCGACTGCGTCCACACCTGGCGGAACTGGGCGACCGCGGTGTGGTCGACCCGAGAGCCCCACCGGTAGTCCTTGTGGGGCCGGACGAAACGCTCGGTCGCGTCGGGCAGGTCGTCGGGCCCGGGCGCCGGCTCGGGCCGGCGACCGCCGCGGACGAGCCCGAAGGTCGAGTAGTCGGCCCCGCTGTCGCACGGCTCGTTGATCGACGCGGTGCGGGCGCCGTCAATGGCGCGCCGCACGACGTGGTGCATGGTGTCGACGCCGGGGTTGAGCCACTGCATCGAGTTGGCCCAGGTGGCCGCCGAGTTGGTGATCACCTGGTCGCCGGTCGCCCGGTCCACCCACGCGTTGTGGAGGATCCCGTGGTGGCCGGGGAAGCTGCCGGTCAGGATCCCGGTGTGGTTGGCCAGCGTCACGGTCGGCAGGGAGGCCAGCGCCCCGTAACGGCACGAGGTCCCCATCGCCATCAGCCGGGCCACGTTGGGCGCCTCGCCGCGGGCGGCCAGGTCGTAGAGGACGGCCGGGTTGGCCCCGTCGAAGAGGAACCCGATGAGGTGGCGGGCTCGACCGGGCTCGGCCACCACCGGCTCGAAGACCTCGCCGTCCTGGTGCGAGAGGACCCGATGGCCGGCCACGCCGAGCAGCTGGAGCACGGTCGGCGCGACGTCGACCAACCGAGGTCCGCCAGCCCCAGCGGCACCACTCCCGCCCCGGCCACGATGAACGGCGCCCGGGCCTGGACGACGCCGAGCGACCCGTGCTCGCCGAGGTGGCCGCCCTGGTCCTCCCAGTTGTGTGAGGGCGTGTGGATCACGCACAGGTCCGGCGCCGAAGGGTGGTCGAACAGCTGCGCGAACTGCTGGTAGCCGTTGGGGTAGCTGTTCTCGCCCCGGTGCGGGTGGCGGGCCCGCCGCTGCTCGTCGAGGTCGCTGAACGCGGTGGCGTCCTGGGCCGCCAGCGGGTTGGACCGCTCGACCGATTCGACGTCGAATCCGCCGTCGGCCCGGCGGAACCGCACCGAGCCGTCGTGGGACGCGACCTTGTAGACGTCGCGCTCGGGCGACCACCCGACCATGTCGACGATCGGGTCGAGATCGGAGGAGAGCAGGACCTCGAGGGCCGGGTCGCGCCGCTTGTCGGTCGCAGGAGCGAGCGTCGCCATGGCCGAGTATGTCCGGCCATCGCCGTGGGCGCGGGCGCGGCCCCGGGTCGCGCCATGGTCGCGGCTCGGGCCGGTCCTGGCGTGGAAGAACTCGACCACTACGGTGACGGCATCGTGACCGACGCCGTCGTGGTGGGCGCGGGCCCCAACGGGCTCGCCGCAGCGGTGGTCCTGGCGCGGGCCGGGCTCTCGGTCGAGGTCCTCGAAGGTGCCGAGCAACCCGGCGGCGGCTGTCGCACCGCCGAGCTCACGCTGGAGGGGTTCCACCACGACGTCTGCTCGGCCGTGCACCCGTTGCTGATCGCGTCGCCGTTCTTCAAGGACATCGACCTCGAGAAGCTCGGCGTCCGGCTGTGCACGCCCAAGGTGAGCTTCGCCCATCCGCTCGACGGCGGGCGGGCCGGGGTCGCGTGGCCATCGATCGAGAAAACCGCCGAGGCCCTCGGTCCCGACGCCCGCCGCTATCGGCGGCTGTTCGCGCCGCTGGCCCGGGACCTCGACAAGATCCTGCCGACCGTGCTTGCCCCGCTCCGGTCGGTGCCGTCCCATCCCCTCGCGATGGCCCGCTTCGGGACGATCGGCCTCCTGCCGGCCACCCGGGTCGCGGCCCGGTTCCAGACCGACGAGGCCAAGGGCATCGTGGCCGGCGCGTCGGCGCACTCGATGCTGTCGCTGTCGTCGCCCCTCTCCGCGTCCTTCGGCCTGCTCTTCATCGCGGTGGCGCACCGGCTCGGTTGGCCGGTGGTCTCGGGCGGCAGCCAACGCATCGTCGAGGCGCTGGGCGCCGAGCTCGAGTCGCTCGGCGGGCGGATCCGCACCGGCGCCTGGGTCCGGCGGCTCGATGAGCTCGACGCCAAGACGGTGCTGCTCGACGTCACGCCCCGCCAGTTCCTGGACCTGGCCGGCGACCGGCTGAAGGGCCGGCCCCGCCGCCAACTCGAGCGCTTCCGCTACGGGCCCGGGGTCTGCAAGGTCGACTGGGCACTCTCGGGCCCGGTGCCGTGGCAGGCCGAGGCGTGCCGGGAGGCCGGGACCGTCCATGTGTGCGGCCCCTTCGACGAGGTCGCCCGCAGCGAGGCCGCGGTGGCGGCCGGCCGGCACGCCGAGAAGCCGTTCGTGCTGGTCGCCCAGCCCGGGGTGGTCGACCCGACCCGGGCCCCCGAGGGCCAGCACACGCTGTGGGGCTACTGCCACGTGCCGCACGGGTCGACCACCGACATGACCGGCGCCATCGAGGGCCAGATCGAGCGGTTCGCCCCCGGCTTCCGGGACCTGATCCTGGCCCGCTCGACCATGACGGCGGCCGACATGGCGCACTACGACCCCAACTACATCGGGGGCGACATCAACGGCGGCCTGGCCAACCTGCGCCAGACCGTGCTGCGTCCGACCGCCCGCTGGAACCCGTACCGGACGGCCCTCCCCGGGGTCTACCTGTGCTCGGCGTCCACCCCGCCGGGCGGCGGGGTCCACGGGATGTGCGGGCTGGGGGCGGCCCGCACCGCCCTGGCCGACCTCGGACGCCGGTAGCCCGACCGCCGGGGTCGGGAACGGGCCGGCGGCGAGGGGTGCCAACCCCCCACGCGAAGGCCGGGCATCACCCTTGGCCACCGGGATCCCGGGAGCGGTTTACGACCTCTATGTGCAAGGGGATCCACCGCCGAGCGGCATCTCCGGCACACCTCCGTCCCACGC
>JBOGFV010000113.1:0-2806 GCA_050743525.1 Acidimicrobiales bacterium | reverse complement strand
CGCATCGTGGTCGAGGGCCCGGCCGACGATGAGCTCGACCAGGCGGTCCTTGGTGATCTGGTCGGCCTCGAGGGTGGCGGCCACCCGACCGTCCCGCAGCACCGTGACCCGGTTGGCGATGCGGGGCACCTCGTCGAGGCGGTGGGTGACGAAGATGATCGTCTGGCCGGCCGCGGCGTAGCGCTTCAGCGCGTCGAAGAGGATGTCGACCTCGACGGCCGGCAGCGACACCGTCGGCTCGTCGAGGATGAGGATGCCCTCGGTCGCGTCGGACTGGTCCTGCAGCGCCCGGGCGATCGCGACCATGGTCCGGTCGGCGGGGCGCAGCTGTCGGACCTCGCGCTTGGGGTCGACGTTCACCGAGAAGCGCTCGAGGACGCTGGTCGCGTGCCGACGCAGGGTCCGCCAGCGGACCGCTTTGGTGATCGGGTTGACCGGGAAGCCCCGGCCGAGCGCCAAGTTCTCGGCGACCGTCATGTCACCGAAGATGGCCAGGTCCTGGTGGACGAAGTGGAGGCCGGCGGCGCGGGCGAACTCCGGGGTCGTCTTCTCGGCGTCGAGGGTGTGGTCACCGACGGTGATGGTCCCGCCGGGGTCGGCCGTGTACACGCCGGCCAGGATCTTGATCAGGGTCGACTTGCCCGACCCGTTGCCCCCGAGCAGGCAGTGGATGGTGCCGCCGGCGACCTCGATCGAGACGTCGTCGAGCGCCTTGGTGCCCGGAAAGGTCTCGGACAGGTTGGCGACTCGGAGCACCACTCGCCCGTTGGAGCGGGCCGCCGGGCCCGACCCGGAGCCCCCGGCGCGAGTGTCGTGCGGACGTTCGCTCGCGCCGGGCTGCTCCACCGGGCCGGACACTACCTGGAACCCCTCGGAGAGACCCTGAAGGACCGGCTGGCTACTTCTTGACCCCCCAGGCCTTCTCGTAGGCGGCGATGTAGTTCTCCTTGGGGACGATGTTGCCGCTCGCCACCATGTTGTGGGTGCCGTCGACCAGCTCCCATCCGATGCCTGACAGGGCGATCGGCTTGTGGGTGAAGACGCTGTTCAGGTCGTCGATGGTTGACCAGCCGACCCACTGCGAGCTGATGGCCATGGCCGCCGTCACGGTGCCCTGCTGGATGTCGGCGATCTCGGGCTGGAAGCCCTCACCACCCATGACGTTGAACTTGCCCTTCGGGTAGGCCGCTATTCCAGGGACCACACCGAGGATCGTCGCGTAGGTGTAGGGGCTCTTGATCCAGTTGACGTCGGGGTGCTGCAGCAGCGCGGCCTGGATCTCCTGCTGGAGCTTTGCCCCGAGGTCGGCCGAGAGGAAGTTGAGGGTGTCGACGACCTTGGAGCCGCCCGAGTGGCGGATCTGGTCGTCGAACCCGGCAGTCGTGTACTTGAGGACGGTGAACTCGGGGTCGTTCAGCACCAGGACGTGCGCCTTGTTGTGGGAGGCGGCGATGATGTAGTCGGCCTGGCCCCGCCCGTAGGACTCGGCGAAGTAGCCAAGTTGCTTGCTCGGGAGGTTGTTGAAGTTGGTGACCCCGCTGAAGAGCGCCGGCCCGGCGTTCTCGGTCGGGTCGTTGCAGTCATAGGCGTAGAGCGGGATGACTGCGATGTGGTGGGCCTTGGCCTGCTGGAGCGGGCCCCGGACCTGGTTGCAGTCGACGCCGTCGAGGACGATGCCGTTGGCCCCCATCGCGATGGCCTGGGAGACCAGCCCGCCGTAGGTGGACGGCATCAGCTTCCCGTCGAGGATCGTCGAGCGCCACCCGATCGCAGCGGCCGCCGCGGCGGCTGCATTCACCGGCACCGAGCTCGAGATCGAGGCCTGTCCGGCGCTGATGATCACCACGAACTTGTTCTTGGCGGCCGGCCGATGCGTTGAGTTCACCTGGGTGCTGGTGCCCGCGTACAGCTTCGGCAGCTCGGCGGCCGCGGCCTTGTACCCGTACTTGTAGCCGAACGGGTTCGCCAGCGGGACGCCGCCCGACGACGCGCCGGTGGCGGTCGTCATGCCGACGAAGCTGAGTACCACCGTTGCCGCGGCGGCCGCCACCAGAAGCTTCGGCCCTCGGGCGGCGAATCGGTGCTTGCCTTTCATTTGCCCTCCCTAGTCGACGACTGAGACCGGCCCAGCCCCCACGCAGGCGCTGTTTGCGAACCCCTGTGCCCCAAAACCTGATTGTGACAGCAGGACCGGCTTTCGTAACATTACCGTTCAGAAACCACCACCGCCGGTCGTGGTCGGAGCGTCAGAATGCGGTCATCCCCCCATCGGCGGCCAGCGCCGCCCCGGTCACCCCGCTCGCCTCCGGGCCGCACAGCCAGGCGATCAGCGCGGCCGGCTCCTCGGGCTCCAACAGCCGCTCGACCAGCTGGTGGCCGTCGAATTCCTCCACCGAGTCCATCCCGTAGACCCTGGCCGAGGCCTCCAGCACCGCGGTGCGGGTCGAGCCCGGGCACACCGCGTTGGCGGTGACGCCGGTGCCGGCGAGGTCGGCGGCCAGTGCCCGGACCAGGCCGATCACCGCGTGCTTGGACGCCACGTAGCCGCTCAGGCGCCGCAGGCCCAGCATCCCGGCCGCCGAGGCCACCGCCACGAATCGGCCCTGGCGGGGCACGTCTCGGGCCAGCAGGGTCGGCACCGCCGCCTCGGCGAGCCGCCGGACGCCGCCCAGGTTCACGTCCAGGAGCACCTCCCAGGTCGCCTCGTCGGTCGCCCACACCGGCGGCCCGCCGACCACGACCCCGGCGCACGCGACCGCCGCGTCGAGCGCCCCGAATCGCTCGAGCGCGGCCGCCACCGCCGCGT
>JBOGFV010000112.1:0-2042 GCA_050743525.1 Acidimicrobiales bacterium | reverse complement strand
CCGAGCGCATCTTCGAGTTCCTCGACGCGGAGGAGCAGTCGGCCGATCCGGACGAGGACCGCCTGCCCGAGCCGGTTCGCGGCAGGGTCGCCTTCGACCACGTGTCGTTCTCCTACAACCCCGACCGGCCGCTCATCAGGGACCTGTCGCTGGTCGCCCAGCCGGGCCGGACGGTCGCCATCGTGGGGCCGACGGGGGCGGGCAAGACGACGCTGGTGAACCTCATCATGCGGTTCTACGAGCTCGACGGCGGCCGCATCACCCTCGACGGGAGGGACATCGCCAAGATGCACCGGGGCGAGCTGCGCTCCCACATCGGCATGGTCCTCCAGGACACCTGGCTGTTCGGGGGCACCATCCGGGACAACATCGCCTATGGGAACCCCGACGCGACCGAGGAGCAGATCCTGGCCGCCGCCCGGGCCACCTACGTCGACCGCTTCGTCCACGCCCTGTCGGCCGGCTACGACACGCTGGTCGATGACGAGGGTGGGGTGATCAGCGCGGGGGAGAAGCAGCTCTTGACCATCGCCCGGGCCTTCCTGGCCAACCCGACGATCCTCATCCTCGACGAGGCCACCAGCTCGGTCGACACCCGAACCGAAGTGCTGATCCAAGAGGCGATGGCGGCGCTTCGGGCCGAGCGCACGAGCTTCGTCATCGCCCACCGGCTCTCGACGATACGCAACGCCGACACGATCCTCGTGATGGAGCACGGGTCGATCGTCGAGCAGGGCTCCCACGACGACCTGCTGGCCCGAGGCGGGGCCTACGCCCGGCTCTACAACGCCCAGTTCGTAGGAGCGGCAACCGAGATCACCTGAACGGGCTGGCTCGGTGCGGCAGCGCCCTCTCGCGCTCAGGCGGCCAGCGCCGGACCCTCCCGACCACTTGACCGAGAAGGGCGACGCGCGGAGTCAGAGCCTTCGAGGTTGGCGACGGAGCGCTCGCACACGAGGTGGCCGGTGAGTTGGCGCGTCGGGAGATCTCCCAGCACCTCAAGACCGGACGACCTCGTTCCGGACCGCCGCCGACGGCGAGGAGCGGCCACGCGCAGGAGCACCTCCAATGCGGCCCGGCGGAAGGGCCACCTCGAGGTGAGGTGGGCCATCGTTTGGGCAACCTCACCCGGCGTCCGGGAGAGGTCAGACGCCATCGCGTCCGGTCCTCAAGGCAGGGGCCCCCGAATTCGGCCTGCCGATTGCGCTACCAGTCAGGTTGAGAACGGTGCGGGCGAGAGGATTCGAACCTCCACCCCCGAAGGGACCGGGACCTAAACCCGACGCGTCTACCAATTCCGCCACACCCGCCGGCGACTCACCGAGTCTACGAGCACCCTGGTCACGGGGCCGGAAGAGGTCGCGACGGACCGAGCGGATGGGACGTTTGGCGCATCTGGGCGGATTAGCCTCGGGGCCATGCCCATCCCCTCCGTGCCGACCCTCGTGACGGCGGCCACCCTCACCACGGATCCCGGCTCCGAGATCTTCCAGCGGCTGCTCAAGGAGCGGATCATCTTCCTCGGCTCGGCCGTCACCCAGGAGGTCGCCAACTCCATCTGCGGCCAGCTGATCCTGCTCGAGGCCGAGGACCAGGAGCGGGACATCTCGATCTACATCAACTCGCCGGGCGGCTCGGTCACCGACGGCATGGCCATCTACGACACCATGCAGTACGTGCGCTGCGACGTGGCCACCATCTGCTTCGGACTGGCGGCGTCGATGGGCCAGTTCCTCCTGTGCGCTGGCGCCCACGGAAAGCGCTACGCCCTGCCCCACTCCCGGATCCTCATGCACCAGCCGTCCGGGGGCATCCAGGGACAGGCCGCTGACATTGCCATCCAGGCCGAGCAGATCGTCTACACGAAGCGCATGATGGCCGAGCGAATCGCCCAGCACACCGGCCAGCCGATCGAGCGGATCGAGGCCGACTCCGACCGCGACCGCTGGTTCACGGCCGAGGAGGCCCGCGAGTACGGCTTCATCGACCACGTGATCGAGAACTCGGCGGCGAGGGCCGGCCGCTGAGCGGCGGGCTCGGCC
>JBOGFV010000111.1:0-4943 GCA_050743525.1 Acidimicrobiales bacterium | reverse complement strand
GGTGGGCCCGCCCGAGCTGGTCGGGGACCCCCGGGGCCTGGAGCTGGTGGCCTGCACCGAGGTCATCGGGATGGCCGAGGACCCGGCCGCCGGGGTCCGACGGAAGAAGGACTCCTCGCTGGTGCGGGCGGCCGAGCTGGTCCGAGACGGCAGGGCCGCGGCCATGGTGTCGGCCGGCAACACCGGGGCCACGATGGCGTCGGCGCTGCTCCGGATGGGCCGGCTCCCCAAGGTGGCCCGGCCCTGCATCGCCACCCCGATGCCGCGTCCGGGTCGGCCGCCGGCGGTGCTGGTCGACGCGGGGGCGAACGTCGAGTGCAACCCGGCGATGCTCGTCCAGTTCGCCCAGATGGCGTCGGTGTTCTCGGCCGAGCGCTACGGCACCCTCGAGCCGGCCACCGCGCTGCTCTCGATCGGCGAGGAGCCCTCCAAAGGCACCGCCCTCGTGAAGCAGACCCACGCGCTCCTGGCCGCCGGAGTCCCCGGGGTCCGCTTCATCGGCAACGTCGAAGGCCGGGACCTGCTCGACTGCCCGGCCGACGTCGTCGTGACCGACGGCTTCACCGGCAACGTCGCGCTGAAGACCGCCGAAGGGTCGCTGCGGTTCGCGATGGGAATGGTGCTCAACGTGTTGAACCACGACGACGACACCAAGAAGGCTGGGGAACTCCTGCTGCCGCACCTCCTCGGGGCGGCCGGCGACATCGACCCCGAGAACACCGGGGGGGCCATGCTGCTCGGGGTGGACGGCGTCTGCGTGATCAGCCATGGGTCGTCGTCGGCGGTCGCGATCAACAACGCGTTGCACGTCGCGCACGACCTGGCCACCCGGGACCTCTCTCGGCGCCTGGCTGGGCTCATCGCCGACCCGGCCTGAGCCCTTCAGTCGGCTCGGGCCTTCTCCTCGTCGTAGCGGGCCCGGGCCCCCTCGATCTGGTCGTGGTGGGCGATGACCCACTCGATGAGCGACTCGATGGTGTCGAGGAGCGTTGAGCCGAGCTCGGTGAGCTCGTAGTCGACCCGGGGCGGCACCACCGGGAACACGGTCCGGCTGACCAGCCCGTCGCGCTCGAGCTGGCGGAGGGTCAGGGTCAGCATGCGCTGGCTGATGCCGTCGATCTCGCGCTTCAGCTCACTGAACCGGCGCCGCCGCTTGCCGAGCAGCCCGATCACCAGCACCGACCACTTGTCGCCGATGAGGTCGAGGGTGCGCCGGGCCTCGCAGGCGCCGGCCCGCCGAGCCTGGTCGACCCAGTCGTCGGCGGTCACATGGGTGTGCCCTGGTGACATCGAAGTGCCTTCTTCCATCTCCCCCCATGGTGACAGACAATGGGGTCAGACACAAGAAATAACTGAGTTCTCATCCATGTTGTACCGAACCAGGAGGAACCACCATGACCATCACCCAGACCCCGACCACCACCGCACTTGCGCTGGTCCCCGGTCGCTGGACGCTCGACCCGAACCACTCGGCCGTCGTGTTCTCGGTCCGGCACCTCGGCCTGTCCAAGGTGCGGGGCACCTTCCAGCGCTTCGACGCCACCCTCGAGGTGGGCCCGGCCCTCGATGACGTCAAGGTCGAGGCCGTCATCGACATGGCCTCGGTGAACACCAACAACGCCGACCGCGACGCCCACCTTCGTTCCACCGACTTCTTCGGTGTCGAGGCCAACCCGACCATGCGGTTCCAGTCGGGCCGCATCACCGAGACGGCCGACGGCTACCGGATGGCCGGCGAGCTGTCCATCAACGGGACCACCCGGCCGATCGAGTTGCCGGTCGAGTTCAACGGCCTCGAGCGCTTCCAGGGCACCGAGCTGCACGCCGGCTTCGCCGCCCAGGGCGAGCTGCGCCGCAGCGAGTTCGGGATCGACTTCGGGATCCTGCCGCTCGGCGGCGACAAGCTCGCGCTCGCCGACGTGGTGCGCTTCGAGCTGGAGCTGCAGTTCGTGGCGCCGGCCGGCGTCTGAGCCTTCGGCCGTCGTTCGCTGGCCCGGCGCTCGCCGGGTCAGCGGCGCGTTCGGGTCAGCGGCGCGTTCGGGTCAGGGCCGGGCCGGCCGGAGCCCCTCGCAGAGGATGCCGATGAGCCGCTGAGAGTCCTCGGCGTTGCGGCCCAGGCGGCGCATCCCGTGGCAGGTCCCGATGACGAGCCCGAGGAGGTCGTCGGCCCGCACGTCGTCGCGGACCTCGCCCGCCGCTGCCGCCCGGACCAGGAGCCGGCCGATGCCGGCCTGGAGCTCCTCCATGCTCTCGGCGCAGCCCGACTTGACGTCGATGCCCGCCGAGTCGAGGGCGTCGAGCAGGTCCTGCTTGATGGCGGCCTCCGACGCGAGCTGGCGGATGAAGTCGAAGAGGGCAGGGCCGGCGTCGGGGCACCCGCAGGCCGAGCGGACCGTGTCGACCAGGTCGAGGATCGTGGTCGTCACGATGGCCTCGAAGAGCGCCTCTTTGGTGGGGAAGTGGCGGTAGAGGGTGCCCACCCCCACCCCGGCCCGCTCGGCGATCTCGTCGATCGGGACCGACAGGCCCTTCTCGGCGAACACGTCGGCCGCCGCCTCGAGGATCCGCTGGCGGTTCTTCACCGCGTCGGCCCGCATCGGGCGGAAGGCGGCCCCCGGATCCGTCCGATCGGTCTGGCCCCCGCCCATCGCGCTCCCGTCCGGGCCGCCGCCGCCCACCCCGTGGCGAGCCCTTGACAACCGGAACCCTCGTTCCGTATATTGGTCCCAAAGGGGAACTAACGCTCCGATTATACACCAGGGGCGACGAAATGGGACCCCACCTGGAGGGATCGGAGCGCCCCGGAAGGAGGTGCCCTCATGGCTCCAACCGACGTCCTCGCCAGGGCCAAGCAGCCGACCAACCCCGGCACCAAGCGCCGGATCCTGATCCTGATCGCGGTCGCCCAGCTGATGATCGTCCTCGACACCTCGGTGGTGATCGTGGCGTTGCCGTCGGCGCAGCGGGCTCTGCACATCTCGGTGGCCGACCGCCAGTGGGTGCTGTCCGCCTACACGCTCGTGTTCGGCACCCTGCTCCTCCTGGGCGGCCGCCTGGCCGACTACCTGGGGCGCCGCCGGATGCTCCAGATCGGTCTGCTCGGCTTCGCGACGGCGTCGGCGCTCGGGGGCCTCGCCCAGAACGCCGCCATGCTCTTCGGCGCCCGGGCCCTGCAGGGCGCCTTCGGGGCGCTCCTGGCGCCGGCCGCCCTGTCCATCCTCACGGTGACCTTCACCGAGGGCCGCGAGCGGGCCCGGGCCTTCGGCGTGTACAGCGCGGTGGCGGGGGGAGGGGTGGCCCTCGGCCTCGTGCTCGGGGGCACGCTGACGGACCTCGCCTCGTGGCGCTGGACCCTGCTCATCAACGTGCCCATCGCGCTCGTCGCGGCGTGGGCGTCCCGGCGGGTCTTGTCCGAGAGCCGTTCGGCCCGCGGGGTCGGCTACGACCTGCGCGGCGCCACCTTGGTCACCGCGGCCATGTTCCTCCTCGTCTACGGCTTCACCACCGCCGGGACCGACGGGTGGACCTCCCCGGTCACCGTCGGGCTCCTGCTGGCGGCGGTCGTCGCGATGGTCGCCTTCGTCGCTCTCGAGCGCACCGCCGCCAACCCGCTCCTGCCCCTGCGGGTCGTCCTGGACCGGCGCCGGGGCAGCGCCTTCCTGGCCTCGTTCTTCGTCGGGATCGCGATGCTCGGGACGTTCCTGTTCCTCACCTTCTTCCTGCAGGGGGTCCAGCAGTACTCGGCGCTCAAGACCGGCTTCGCCTTCCTGCCGCTGTCGGGCGGGATCGTCCTCGGGGCGGTGGTGGCGAGCCAGCTGCTCCCGCGCCTCGGCGCCCGCTCCCTGATGCTGTCGGGGTTGTCGCTCACCGCGGTCGGCCTGGTCATGTTCACCCGCCTGGGGGTGGCGAGCACCTTCGCCGGCGCCGTCCTGCCGGCCGAGATCGTGGTCAGCCTGGGCCTCGCCCTCACCTTCGTGCCGATGTCGAGCACGTCGCTGGCGGGGATCGACGGCCGGGACGCCGGGGTGGCCAGCGCCCTCAACAACGCCACCCAGCAGGTCGGCAGCTCGCTCGGGATCGCCCTGCTCAACACGGTGGCCGCCTCGGCGGCGGCCGGCTACCTGGCCACCCACGCCCGGGGGCTGGCCCCGGCGGCCGCCGAGCGCCTGGTGCCGGTGGCGGCCGTCCACGGCTACGTCGAGGGGTTCTGGGTCTCCACGGCCATGATCGGGGCGGCCTTCCTGTTCACGGCCTGGCTCCTGCGGGCCCCCCGCCGAGCCGAGGCCGGCGTCGAGGTGGTCGGCTTGGCTCTGGAGGACGCCGCCGAGGCGGCCTGACCGGGCCGTGGCCCCGGATCGATCCAAAACCTCGTTGAGCTGGGCCTTTGGGCCGGCCGGAGCCGGGGAACGGGTCGCCGGGACCACCTCGGGCCAGGTCGGCGCCCGGTAGGATGGACACGACATATCCCCAGCGTGCAGGAGCGCTCGTGCCCGCAGAGACCCATATCGACCGGCCCCCGCTCGACCGCCAAGGGGTGTTCGAGCTCGTCCGAGACCAGCTCGCCGACATCCTGGAGATCGACCCCTCCACGATCGCCGAGACGTCCTCGTTCGCCGAGGACCTGAACGCCGACTCCCTGGCCCTGATCGAGCTGGTCGAGGCCCTGGAGGAGGAGCTCGGCGAGCGGACCGTGGGCTTCCGGATCGAGGACGAGGACCTCGAGGACCTCCGCACCGTCCGCGACGCGGTCGACTACGTGGTGGCCAAGCTCGGAGCCGATTGACCCAGGCCTCGCCACCCCGTCAGGTGGCGGGCGGCCCCGAACCGCCCGGCCACGACGAACTCGACGGTTTCGCCGAGCAAGCGCTGGCCGACCGCCTGGGGCATCACTTCGCCGATGCGACCCTGCTGCGGCGCGCCCTCTCCCACCGGAGCTGGTGCGC
>JBOGFV010000110.1:0-3859 GCA_050743525.1 Acidimicrobiales bacterium | reverse complement strand
GGTCCGGACCCACCCGTCGGCGGCCCGCCAGAACCGCGACAGCGGCGCGAACCCGGCCCCGGCCGACTGGCCGCCCCTCGAGAAGAACCGCTCGCTGCGAACCGCGTCGGCCACGTGAGCCCGAATGAGCGCGACGTCAGCGCCGGATCCGCCGAGCTGGCGCGCGGCCAGGAGCGCGGCTCCGACGCAGGCGATCGCCACATCCTCCGCTGCGAAGTGCGACGGCAGGTTCCCCGTGGGGCCGCTGACCCTGACCTCGGGAGGGGCTCCCTTCTGATGCGCCCCCGAGCGCACCGCGGCCCACGCGTCGCGGAGGAGCTCGAGGTGTTCGGCCACCTGGCCACGCTAGGCCCGGGCGTGCGCCCCGACCCCGGTCGGGGCAGGCTGTGGCACGCAGGCCGGCTCGATGCCGGCACCGACCGAGGAGGCACCGTGAAGGTCGCCATGATGCTCAAATACGCGGGCAGCTTCCGCGAGTCGGCTCGTCAGGTCGCCGAGTTGGAGAAGGCCGGGCTCGACCACGTGTGGGTGGCCGAGGCCTACGGCTACGACGCGCCGAGCCAGATGGGCTACATCGCCGCCCTCACCGAGAAGGTCGAGATCGGCTCGGCCATCCTCCCGATCTACTCGCGCACCCCCACGCTCATCGCGATGACCGCCGCCGGCCTCGACGCGCTCACCGAGGGGCGGTTCCACCTCGGCCTGGGTGCCTCGGGGCCCCAGGTGATCGAGGGCTGGCACGGCGTCCCTTACGAGTCGCCGTTGGGGCGGACCCGTGACATCGTCGAGATCTGCCGCAAGGTGTGGGCGCGCGAGGCCCCGCTCACCCACGAGGGCCGGACCTTCCGAGTGCCGCTCGAGCCGGGCCGGGGCACCGGCCTCGGCAAGCCGCTCAAGATCATCACCCACCCGGTCCGGCCCCGGATCCCGATCTGGGTGGCCTCGCTCGGCGAGAAGAACGTGGCCATGACGGCCGAGGTCGCCGAGGGCTGGATCCCCATCCTGTTCGCGCCGGAGAAGGCCAAGGAGGTGTGGGGCGATTCGCTGGCCGCGGGCGCCGACAAGCGCGACCCCGAGCTCGGCCCGCTCCAGATCACCGCGGGCGGCCTGGTCGCCATCGGCGAGGGCGACGACGTGCTGGCGGTCCGCAACCTGTCCCGATCGATGGTGGCGCTGTATGTCGGCGGCATGGGGGCCAAGGGCAAGAACTTCTACAACGACCTGGCCCGCCGCTACGGGTACGAGAAGGAGGCCGAGGAGATCCAGGAGCTCTACCTCTCGGGCAAGAAGCAGGAGGCCGAGGCGATCGTCCCCGACGACCTGCTCGAGTCGATGAGCCTGTGCGGACCCAAGAGCTACGTGGCCGAGCGGATCGCCGCCTTCGCCGAGGCCGGC
This sequence comes from Acidimicrobiales bacterium, assembly GCA_050743525.1. Lineage (GTDB taxonomy): Bacteria > Actinomycetota > Acidimicrobiia > Acidimicrobiales > RAAP-2 > Palsa-461. The sequence continues at coordinate 2,464 of JBOGFV010000110.1, read as the reverse complement.
GTCACCCACCTCCAGGTCACCCCGGTCCCGACCGCCGGCGAGACCCCGGCCCAGCTGCTCTCCACCGTGAAGGAGCTCGCCGAATCGCTGTGAGCGATGAACCCGGGTCGGGCGGATGGGGCCGCCGGACGCCGGCGCGGCCGGGGCGATCGCTGGTCGGTTCCCGCGAGCGCCGCCCTGACATCACGAACGAGATGGTGATGAAGCTTGCCGCCTTGGGCCGACGAGCACTCCTACTTCTTGGGCAGGGACCGGGCGTAGGTGACACCGATCCCGGCCCATCGCTCCAGCTGGCGCTTGGTTCGGACACCCTCGTCGTCGACCCGGAGCCATCCGTTCATCGCTCGCCCCCGCATCGCCAACCGATCGGCGTGGGGGCTCTTGACCAGCTTCTCGGTGTCCTCCGGCGGGACCCGGAGCACGAGACCACCCTGCCCGCTCGCGGCGACGGCCATGTTGCCGTTGATGAGGAAGGCGACGCCGCCGAACATGCGCTGCTCGCGCAGGCCCCGCTCCGTGCCGATGATGTCGCGAATGCGGTTGGCCAGGTGCGCGTCGACCGCCACGGCTGGTGATCTTCGCGCGTCGTCGGCGGGCCGCCGGTCGATCGCGAGCGCGGCATAGATTCCCGGAGTGCCACCCGAGGCTTCCGAGGCGGTGAAGCATCCGCTGTCGGCGGTGCTCCTCGGCACCGGGACCGCTCCCCGATCCCGACGGGGCCGGAGCGGCGACGTTGGTCCGGGCCGGGAATCGGCGCTTCCTCGTCGACGCCGGCCGAGGCGTGTGCATGCGGATGGCCGCCGCCGGCACCCTCCCGATCATGCTCCACGAGGTCTTGCTCACCCACCTCCACAGCGACCACGTCTGCGGCCTCAACGATGTCGTCACCACGCACTGGGTGATGAGCCGGCATCCGACCACGCTGGCGGTGTCGGGGCCGGCGGAGACGGCCGGCGCGGCACTGGCCATGCTGGCGCCCGACGTCGGCTACCGCCTGGCCCACCACGCCGATCTGACCTGGGCTCCCGACGTCGAGGTCCGCGAGCTGGAACCCGGCGTCGTCCTGGACGACGGCGAGGTCCGCATCGTCGCGGCGGCGAGCGACCACCGGCCGGTCGAGCCGACCCTCGCCTACCGGTTCGAGCACGGAGGCGGCTCGATCGTGGTGGCCGGCGACAGTCCCCTGCGCCGGGCTCGACGACCTCTGTGCCGGTGCCGACGTCTACATCCAGACGATGCTCCGCGACGACCTGGTCGGCCAGTTCCCGATGCAGCGGTTCGTGGACACGATCGACTACCACTCCACCGTCGAGCAGGCCGCCCAGACCGCGGCCCGGGCCCGGGTGACCACCCTCGTGCTCACCCACCAGGTCCCGACCCCGGCGCCCGGAAGCGCCGAGGAGTGGACCGCCATCGCGGCCCGGCACTTCGACGGGCGGATCGTCTTCGGCGAGGGCCTGGTCGAGATCGCCCTCTAGACCTCGGCCAGCGGGATCTGCGGGTCGGCCAGGCGGTCCGGCGCCACCGCGGCGCCCTGGGCCAGCAGCGCGTCGATCGCGTCGTTCTGGTCCCAGACGTTGGCGTTCATCGCTGCGCCGGCCACGCCATCCTTCAGCCAGAAGGCCAGAAATTGGCGGGTCGCCCGGTCGCCGCGGATGACCACCGTGTCGAACTCGGGGACCCAGCCCCGGTACTCCATGCCCAGGTCGTACTGGTCGGAGTAGAAGTACGGCACCTTGTCGTAGGGGACGGACCCGCCGAGCATGTTCTTCGCCGCCACCGGCCCCTGGTTGAGGGCCGACGACCAGTGCTCGAGGCGGATCCGCGTCCTGTACCTCGGGTGCCAGGCGTTGGCCACGTCGCCGGCCGCGTAGACGCCCGGCGCACTGGTGGCGAGGTGCTCGTCGACGACCACGCCGTTGTCGACCACGAGGCCGGCCGCCTCGGCCAGCTCGGTCCGGGCGGCGACCCCGACGCCCACGACCACCAGGCCGGCCGGCAGCGCAGTCCCGTCGGTCAGCACCACCTCCTCGGCCCGGCCGCTCCCCCGGATCGAGTCGATGCCGACGCCGAGCCGGACCTGCACCCCGTGGTCGGCGTGCAGGTCCCGGTAGATGGCGCCGACCTCGGTGCCGAGCACCCGCTCGAGGGGCACCGTGGCCATGTCGACCATGGCCACCTCGGCCCCCTGCTGGCGGGCCGACGCCGCGACCTCGGCCCCGATCCAGCCGGCCCCGATCACGACCACGGGCACCGACGATGCAATCGCCTCGCGCAGCGCATCGGAATCGGCCCGGGTCCGCAGGTACCTGACGCCGTCGAGCTCGGCGCCGGGCACCGAGATCCGCCGCGGCGTCGCGCCGGTGGCCAGCAGCAGCCGGTCGTAGGAGAGGCGCTCCCCCGAGTCGAGCTCGACCTCGGCGGCCTTCGGGTCGACCTTGACCACGACGGTGGAGGTCCGCAG
>JBOGFV010000109.1:0-3642 GCA_050743525.1 Acidimicrobiales bacterium | reverse complement strand
CCTCTTCGACGTGCCGGTCGCACTCGTCCTTGGTCCCGGCCTCCACGTTCAGGCGCAGCAGGGGCTCGGTGTTGGACGGGCGAAGGTTGTACCACCAATCGCCGTGATCGACGGTGAGCCCGTCGAGCCGGTCGATCTCTGCCCCCTCCGCCGCCACCTTCTCGGCCACGGCCTCGACCGACCCGGCCGGATCGGCGACCTCGGTGTTGATCTCGCCCGAGTCGGCGTAGCGGCGGAATGGGGCCAGCAGCTCCGACAGGGGCCGGCCGCTCTTGGACATGAGCTCGAGCACCACCAGGGCGGCGATGATCCCCGAATCGGCCCGGAAGTTGTCGGCGAAGTAGTAGTGCCCCGAGTGCTCGCCGCCGAAGACCGCCCCCGTCTCGGCCATCGTCTCTTTGATGAAGGAGTGGCCGACCCGGGTCCGGACCGGCTTCCCGCCGCCCTCGGTGATCACCTCGGGCACCACCTTGGAGCAGATCAGGTTGTAGAGGATGGTGGCGCCGGGGTGCTTCTCGAGCATGGCGCTGGCCACCAGGGCGGTGGTGAGCGAGCCCGAGACCGGCTCGGCCTGCTCGTCGACCAGGAACACCCGGTCGGCGTCGCCGTCGAAGGCCAGCCCCACGTCGGCGCGGTGCTCGAGGACGGCGGCCTTCAGGTCGACCAGGTTCTCGGGCTGGATCGGGTCGGCCGGGTGGTTCGGGAAGGTGCCGTCCAGCTCCGCGAACAAGATCGTGACGTCGAAGGGCAGCGGCTCGAACACCAGCGGCGCCACCAGGCCGCCCATCCCGTTGGCGGTGTCGGCCACCACCCGGAGCGGGCGGAGGGCCGAGACGTCGACGAACGAGCGGACGTGGCCGGCGTAGGCGCCCAGCAGGTCCTCGTGGTCGAGGGCGGCCTCCTCTGCCGCGGCCGGCGGGTCGGCCAGGTACTGGATCGCCAGTCGCTGGATCTCGGCCAGGCCGGTGTCCCGGCCGATCGGGCGGGCGCCGGCCTGGCACAGCTTGATGCCGTTGTAGTTGGCCGGGTTGTGCGAGGCGGTGAACATCGCGCCGGGAGCGTCCAGGGTCCCGGCCGCGAAGTACAAGAAGTCGGTCGAGGCCATCCCGAGGTCGGTCACGCGGGCGCCGGCCCGGCGAGCCCCCTCGGCGAAGGCGGCTGACAGCTCGACCCCCGAGGGCCGCATGTCCCGCACGACCAGGAGCCGCTCGGCCCCGGTGAACCGGGCGGTGGCCGCCCCGATGGCGCGGCAGAGCTCGGCGTCAATCTGCTCGGGGAAGGTGCCGCGGACGTCATAGGCCTTGAACACGCCTTCTGGATCGCCCATGACCTGATCGAGCCTAACCCGAGGGCCCGGCTCTGCAATCCAGCCTTCCCCAGGTCAGGGCCAAAAAAGAAGCAGCATCAGAAGGTTCTCGCTCGACCCGCGCTGGGTAGACGCAACGCATGCTCGAGCAAACCGTGAAGGAACTGGCCGAGGGAAAGAACTTCGCCACCGTGACCTCCCTGGCAGCTGACGGCTCGCCCCAGACCCATGTGGTGTGGGTGGACACCGATGGCGAGCACCTCGTCTTCAACACCGAGGTCGAGCGGCAGAAGTACAAGAACCTCAAGCGCGACCCGACGGTCGACGTCGTCGTGATGGACGCCGAGGATCCCTACCGCTACGTCGAGGTGCGGGGCCGGGTCGTCGACGAGGTCCGAGGGGAAGAGGCCCGGGCCCACCTCGACGAACTGGCCCAGAAGTACACGGGTGGCCCGTACCGGAACCCGATCGGCAGCGAGCGGGTCCTGCTCAAGATCGTCCCGGACCATCAGCGCGCCCAGGCGGCCTGACTCGGGGCCGGCCCGGGTCGGGGGCCCGGGCGCCATGGTGGCCGGGTCGGCGCCGCCGCACGACCACGCCGGCCAGGAGCGCGACGAGGGCCAGGCCGCTCACGATCAGGCCCAGGTTGTCGATGCCGTCGGAGCCGTAGGTCAGGGTGACCGTGTGGCTGGTCGGGATGACGACCATGAGGTTGGGCGTCGCCCGCCATGGCCCGCTCGCTCCCCTGGCCTGCCAGTCCGGGAAGTAGGAGGTCTTCACCAGCACCGGGGTGCCGAGCCGGCGGACGTGGAAGGAGATGGAGCCGCCGCTCTGTTTGATCGCGCTGACGCCGGCGGCGGGCACCGGGACGCGCTGGGGCGTCTCGCCCTTGGTCACCCGCTGCCATGCGGCCGGCCCGGTGGCGGTGAGCTCGACCGGCCACCGGGACGGGTGGTCGTACCAAGCCACCGACTGGGTGAGCCAGCCCGACTGGCCCTGGCCCACCCCGGTGAGGACGGCCGGCCGGTCCCGCAGCGACACCACCGGCGCCGGGTCCCGGACCTCGAAGACGGCCCAGGTGGTGTCGAGGAGCTGGCTCCCGGAGGCGGCCCGCCACGGCCCGGTCGTGGCGACCAGCCGGAGCGCCGGGTCGCTCTTGGCCTCGCGGACGACCACCGGGCTGAAGGCCATGAAGTAGCGCACCCCCAGCAGCTGCAGGTGCTCGATCCCGAGGGGGACGTCGACCGGTCCATAGGGCAGCCCGACCATCGGGTCCGACGGCGCCACCGACAGCTCGGACTGGTTCAGGAAGTGGTACGGGGTCGTGGTCGACGACTCGAAGAGGAGCCCCTCCATCGAGTCGATGCAGCCGCCGGTGAAGTAGGCGAGGTCCATGAGCGCTTCGGGGGTCCCGAAGCGGTTCTCGTCGGCGTTGTACTCCCACATGGCCCGCCCGCACCCGTGGGTGGCGCCCACCCTGGACATGGTGGCCATGAGCGCCTTGAACTCGGGGTAGGACGCCTTCTCCTCGTAGCCGCTGTAGTTGTAGGTCGCCCAGGCGCTGACCTGGTTGGCCCCGACGGTGACCGGCAGGGCGCTGGCCGGCAGCACGAACGGTGGGACCACCACCACCAGCGCCCCGACCAGCAGCGCGATGGGGCCGGCCGCGGCGCCCGGGGCCCACCGGTAGCGCCGCTCGACCGGCACGATCCGGCCCGAGTCGATCCAGCGGCGCCGGTCCCGCCAGGCCAACGCCACCCACCGAACGATCGCGGCCGCGAACCAGCCGACCATGAGATAGACGCACAGGAACCACAGCGGCAGCAGCCGGACGTTGTAGAGGGCGCCCTGGGGGTCGACGATCAGGCCCAGCGCCGACAGGCCGCCCAAGATGGAGAAGAGCAGCCCGAAGCGGCTCCGGGTCACGATCGCGAAGAGCGTCGCGACGGCAGCGGCGCCCAGCGCCCACAGGTCCGCCCCCGGGAAGAGCAGCGTCCCGAACGTGGTCACGTTCTGGTACCCCATCTGGGTCGAGTAGTCGTGGTGGAACAGGAACGGCACGAGCCACCACGACGACAGCGCCACGCCGGCCAGCACCGTCGACGCCCCCCACCACAACGAGCGCAGCGGGCTTGGCCGGGTCGACTTGCCGTCGTCGTCGTCCCAGCGGACCCACCGGCCCACCAGCTCGAAGACGAGGAGCACGAGCGCACCGACCAGCGCCAGGGCCGCCGGGATGATGTGGGTGAGGATGCACAGCGCCAGGACGAGCGCGGCCCAGCCCCTCCCCGTGCCGGTGCGCAGCCCGCGAGCGAAGAGCCCGAGGAAGACGAGGG
>JBOGFV010000108.1:0-5867 GCA_050743525.1 Acidimicrobiales bacterium | reverse complement strand
GCGCCGCCCCGGCGCCCGAGCGACCCGACGCTCCCGGTCGCGGCGTCGCTGAACCCGGGGGCGCCGCTCAGCGGCGGCGGCGGGTCCGCCGACCCAGCGCGGCGTCGAGGCGCTCCGACCGCAGCGCCTGCTCCCGCCAGTCGTCGAGCGGTGCCAACGCCTGCCCCGTCGACCATGAGAGAAGGAGGTCGGCGAGCGCCGGATTGCGGGCCAGGACGGGCCCGTGCATATACGTGCCGACCACCCGGCCCGCCCAGGCGCCGTCGGTCCGGTCGCCGTTGCCGATGCCGACTCGGACCCGACCGAGCGGCAGCGCGCCGGGGCCGAGGGTGGTGCCGCCCCCGTGGTTCTCGAACCCGGTGAGCTGGCCCAGCCCATCGAGTTGCGCGTCGACCACGATCTCGCCGACGGCGCGGGGGCCCGGCCGCTTGGCCGTCACGACATCGAGGAGCCCGAGGCCCGGGGTCGGAGCGCCATCGGCCTCCGGGAAGCTCGTTCCGGCAATTTGGTAGCCGGCGCACACCGCCAGGACGACGGCCCCGTCGGCCACCGCCGACGCGAGCGTGCCGTCTTCGCCGAGCTGCTCGGTCGCTTCGACCTGCGGGACGTCCTCACCTCCGCCGAGGGTATAGAGGTCGGCCAAGGGCAGCGGGCCGTCGCTGGTCGCCTGGAGGAGCTCGGTCTCGATGCCGCGTCGCTCGGCCCGCCGGGCCAGGACGAGCCCGTTGCCACCGTCTCCGTAGGTGCCGAGCAGATCCGGGTACACGACCGCGATGCGGAGCCTGCTCATCGACGAGCGCCCGTCACGCGGCGGTGGCCCGCAGCAGATCGTGGAAGGCGGTGTAGTTGCCGATGAAGTCGATGGGGCCGGGCCGTTCGCCTGCCGACAGTCGCGCGGCCAGCTTGACCGCTTCGACCGGGTCGCTCATCCGCTCATGGGGCACCTCGGCGTAGTCGAGCCGCACCGAGAGATCGGCGCTCCGCTCCCCCGTTGCGACGACCGGTCGGCCCGAGAGCCGCTCGAAGGGCACGTCCCACAGCCACGACGGATCCTTCCCGTCGGCGATCCGGGCGTTGATCGCCACCACGACGGGGCCGGACTCCGGACCGACCAGGTGCAGCAACTCCTCCCAGCCCGCCGGATTCTTGGCCAGGAGCAGTCGCGTCGGGATGCCGGCCACATCGTGAAGCGAGAAGCGACCGGCGACTCCCTCGATGCGCCCCATCGCCCGGAGGGCGTCCTGCGGGTCGACACCGAGACACTGGGCGGCCGCTGCGGCCATCACCGCGTTGCGGGCGTTGAACGACCCGGGGATCGAAAGAGCCACCGGCAGCCGCCGCACTCCGAAGACGGCGGTCAGGCCACCGGCCCCTTCGTCGACGGTGACGTCCGGGCTGGGCCGGGCGAAGCCGCACTCGCACGACCAGGAGTGCTCGGTGAACTGGATCCGCCCCCCGCACGACGGGCAGCCCACCGCGTCGGCACGCCACCGCAGTCCTCCGGCCACCCACACGCGTCGTGGCGCTGAGCCGGCACCCCACACCACCAACGGGTCGTCGGCGTTGGCGACGACCGTGCCGGTCGCCGAACTCAGCGCGTCACGCCAGCGGCCCGCCACCATCCGGACCTCGTTGCTCCGGTCGAGCTGGTCCCGCGACAGGTTCAGCAGCACGGTCGCCCGGGGCTCGAGGGTGGCCACCGTGGTCGCCAGGTACGCCTCGTCGACCTCGAGAACGGCATGGGCGCCCCGGGGGCCCGCTGCCAGCGCGGCGAAGTGGCCGGCGGGCATGTTCGAGCCCGTCTCGTTGGTCACCACGAGGCGGCCCGAGTCCTCCAACGCCGCGGCCAGGAGCCGGGTGGTGGTGGTCTTGCCATTGGTGCCGCTGACCGCCGCGGCCGTGCGGCCGGCCCCGACCGAATGGAGGGCCTTGGGATCGATGGCCAACCCGACCCGGCCGCCGGCCACGGTCCCGCTCCCGAGGCCGAGGCGGCGCGACCACGCGTTGACCGTGGCCGTCGCGAGGACAGCCGCGCGCGTGCGCGCGTTCATCGGTCGGAGGACAGTGACTCAGTCAGGGGAGGGGGCGAAGCGCCCCTCGCCGGGCGCTCGGCCAGCGGAATCATCTCGGCGATGGCCGACATGATCACCTCGGTGTTGGCGACGGCATCGTCGAAGCCGAGGGCGACCGGGTTCCCGATGCGGACCGACACGTCGTGGACGGCGACGATGTTGGGGAGCTTCGCTTCCCGGGGCCAGACCCGCTCGGTCCCCCACAGCGCCACCGGCACGACGGGGGCACCGGTCGAGCTGGCCAGGCGGGCCACGCCGGTGCGGCCGCGCAGCACCGGGTCGGCCGCCGCCTCGCCGCGTGGGATGGTGCCCTCGGGGAGGATCACGACGACCTCGCCGGCCCGGAGGGACGCCGCGGCCGCCTGCAGTGGCGCTTGGGAGCCGCTGCCCCGGGCGACGGGGATGCCGCCGATCGCTCTCAGGACCCAGCCCACCGGGCCGAGGTCGAACATCTCGCGCTTGCCCAGGAATCGCACCGGCCGGTTGAGCTCGGCGGCCACCAGCGCGAGGGCGATCGCGTCGAAGTAGCTGCGGTGGTTGGCGGCCAGGATGACCCCGCCCACCTTCGGCACCCGCTCGGTCCCCTGGATGTCGAAGCGGGCGTAGGGGAAGGCCGGGCGCCGGAGCACCATCCGCAAGAGGTGATAGGGCTCGAGGCCGAGCAGGGAGGGGACCCCCGGTGGCCGGTCCCAGTGCTCGATCGGCCAGCGGCGGGCCAGCGCGAGAGCGTGCAGCCGCGGGTCGGGGTTGAGCGCGTGCGGGTGACCGACGGCCGAGAGCAATGGCGCGTCGTAGAGGCTGTCCGAGTACGCGTGGCAGTCGGCCAGGTCCTCGCCGGCCGTGGCCGCCCACCGCCTGACGGCCTCGAGCTTGCCCAGGCCCCAGACGAAGCGCCCCTCGACGTGGCCGGTGTAGCGGCCGTCGCGGACCCCGTAGCGAGTGGCGATGACGTCGTCGAAGCCGAGCGTGTTGGCGAGCGGGGTGATCATGTCGATCGGGGTGGTGGTGGCCAGCACCACCCGAAGGCCGGCGGCCCGGTGCTCATGGAGGGCGGCCGGGGCGAACGGGGCGACCAGCGACGCCAGGTCGGGCACGGCTTCTTCGGCGGCCGCCTGGACCTCGGCTTGGACCCATCCGCGGGCCAGCCTGGCCGCCGCCCGGGCCAGGCCCATCGAGGCCAGGTTCTCGCCGAGCCGCCCATACAGGGCGTACATGGCCTTGGCCCCGGGCAGCTTGCGGTCGTGGGGGACGACGCCGCGGCGGCGCAGGGCCAGGTCAAGGACGGGCCCGCTCGGGCCCCGGAGCAGGGTCCGGTCCAGATCGACGAAGACGGCCCCCACGGCTCGAGGCTACCGGGTGGGGGCTGAATTTCCCGTAAACACAGAGAAGGGATCGCCGGGGGGGCTGGCGATCCCTTCTCCAATGACCTGCTTGGGAACAGTGGGGGGGTCCCTGGTCCCTGCGGTCTCCATCCATTGTGGAGGAACCGATCGAATCTGTCAAGCAGCTAGAGGCGATACTTGATATCTTGAACCGAGATGGAGCTCCGGCACCTTCAGGCCCTCGTCGGCATCGCCGAGCACGGGAGCTTCTCAGCGGCCGCCGAAGCCCTGGGCACGGTCCAGTCCAATGTGTCGGCCCACGTGGCCCGGCTCGAGCGGGAGCTCGGCTCTCCGTTGGTGGATCGCACCTCGGGCCGGCTCACCGAGGAGGGCGAGATCGTGGTCGCCCGGGCCCGCCGCATGCTCGTCGAGATGGTCGCCCTGGTGGCCGACGTCTCGGCGATGCGCCAGGAGGTGATCGGCACGGTCCGGGCCGGGATGATCGGAACGACCGGCCGGTGGTTGGTCCCCCGGCTCTTCGCGATGCTGCGCGAGCGGCACCCACGCGTGCAGATGACGGTGGCCGACGGGACCAGCGCCAACCTCGAGCCTCGGGTCCTGAATGGGCAGCTCGACCTGGCCGTGGTCTCGCTGCCGGTGGTCGGCGACGAGCTGGTGGCCACTCCGCTCTTCGAGGAGGACCTGATGCTGGTGGTCCCGGTCGACCACCGGTTCGCCACTGCCGACCGACCGCTCCCGCTGGCCGCACTCAGCGAGCTCGAGCTCGTCCTGCCGCTGCCCAACACCGCGCTCCGGGACGAGATCGACTCGGCGCTGCGGCGGGCCGACGTGACGCTCCGACCCGCAATGGAGCTCGACGGGATCCGGATGATCGCGTCGCTCACCTTCGACGGGTTCGGCCCGGCCATCCTCCCGGCGACCGCGGTGCCCCGCCACATGCGCGAGCGTTTCGAGCTTGTGCCGCTGGAGGGCTTGCCCCGGCGCCGGGTCGGGGTGGCGCAGCGCCGCCGGGGCCTGCCCTCGGCACCCACCCGGGCGGTGATCGAACTGCTCAACCGGGTCGCCAACGACCAGCACGAGCGGCCCGACGGCCTGCACCCGGCGACGGCCGTCTCCCCCTGACCAGCTACCGTCACCTCGCGAGCCGGAGGTGACACCATGCTGAGCGCCAAGGTCCCCCTCGAGGAGTTGGACGATGACCGGGCGGTCGTCCCCACCTACGCCAACCGAGCGCTCGCCCAGTCGGTCCCTCGCTACGAGATGCCCGAGCACTCGATGGACCCGGGCGCCGCGTACCAGCTGATCCACGACGAGCTGACGCTCGACGGCAACCCCACCCTCAACCTCGCCACGTTCGTCACCACCTGGATGGACGACCAGGCCGACCGGCTCATGGGCGAGTCCGTCAACAAGAACGCCATCGACTGGGACGAGTACCCCCAGACCGTCGAACTGCAGGACCGCTGCGTCAACATGCTGGCCCGGCTGTTCGGGGCGCCCGAGCACCACGCCAGCATCGGCTGCGCCACGGTCGGATCCTCCGAGGCAATCCACCTCGGCGGGCTGGCCATGAAGTGGCGCTGGCGGGCCGCCCGGGAGGCGGCGGGCCGGCCGACCGATCGACCCAACCTCGTGATGGGGGCGAACGTCCAGGTGTGCTGGGAGAAGTTCGCCCGCTACTTCGAGGTCGAACCCCGCTACGTCCCGCTCACCGAGGAACGCTTCATCATCGGGGTCGACGAGGCGATGGCGCTCGTCGACGAGAACACCATCGGGGTGGTCGGGATCCTCGGCAGCACCTACACGGGCGAGTACGAGCCGATCGCGGCGCTGTCGGCCGCCCTCGACGAGCGCCAGGCCCGCGACGGGACCGACGTGCCCATCCACGTCGATGCGGCCAGCGGCGGCTTCGTGGCCCCCTTCCTCCAGCCCGACTTGGCCTGGGACTTCCGCCTCCCCCGGGTCCGCTCCATCAACGTGTCGGGCCACAAGTACGGGCTCGTGTACCCGGGCGTCGGCTGGGTGGTCTGGCGGGACACCGCCGACCTGCCCGAGGAGCTGATCTTCGAGGTCGACTACCTGGGCGGCAGCCACGCCAACTTCAGCCTCAACTTCTCGCGGGGCGCTGCCCAGATCGTCGCCCAGTACTACAACTTCGTCCGGCTCGGGAAGGCCGGCTACCGCCAGGTGATGGAGGCGCTCGCCGGTACGGCCAAGTGGCTTGCCGACGAGCTCGACAAGCGCGACGAGCTGCACCTCGTGGCGGCCGGCGCCGACCTGCCGGTCGTCTGCTTCTCGCTCGTTCCGAGACTCGGTTTCTCGGTCTTCGATCTCTCCGAGGTGCTGCGTCAACGCGGCTGGATCGTCCCCGCCTACAAGATGGCCCCGGACGCCGAGCGCGTCGAGGTCCTGCGGGTGGTGGTGCGCGAAGGACTCAGCCGCGACCTAACCT
>JBOGFV010000107.1:0-7350 GCA_050743525.1 Acidimicrobiales bacterium | reverse complement strand
GCGGGGTAGATGTTCACGCCCCCCGAGATGATCAGGTTGGCCGAGCGGTCGGTCAGGTAGAGGTAGCGGTCCTGGTCGAGGTAGCCGACGTCGCCGAGCGTGAAGTACTCGCCCCGATAGGTGTCGGCGGTCTTCTCGGCATCCTTGTAGTACTCGAATCGGCCGGTCGCCGGGGCTCGCAGGAACACCGTGCCGACCTCGCCGGGGCCGAGCGGGTTGCCATCGTCGTCGCCGATCTTCACGTGGCCCTCGGGGGTGGCCAACCCGACCGTGCCCGGATGTTCCAGCCAGGTGGCGGAGTCCACGAACGTGCCGCCCCCCTCGGTGGCGGCGTAGTACTCGTAGACGATCGGCCCGAGCCACTCGATGAGCCCCCGCTTCACCGCGACCGGGCACGGCGCGGCCCCATGGATCACGTAGCGGAGGCTGGAGAGATCGTGGCGGCCCCGCACATCGTCGGGGAGCGCCAGCAGCCGGTGGAACATCGTCGGGACCATGTGGGTGTGGGTGATCCGATGGGCCTCGACGAGCCGCAGGGCCTCCTCGGCGTCCCAGCGCTCCATGAGCACCGTGCCGACGCCCGACATCAGCGGGGCGCTGAGCGAGATGGCGAGCGGGGCCGCGTGGTAGAGGGGACCGGTGCACAGATGGAGGTCCCCGGCCCGGTAGGCGGCGGCGGTCTGGGCCGCCGCGGTCCGGGCGCGCGTCGCGCCCGTCGCGCCCGCCGTTGCCACGGGCGACCGCTTCACCCCCTTGGGACGCCCAGTCGTGCCCGAGGTGTAGAGCATGTTGCCGCCGAGCACCGGGTCCTCGAGGTCGGACGCGTCCTCGGCCGCCAGGGCGGCGTCGTAGTCCTCGAAGCCGGGCAACGACCCGTTGAGGGCCAGGCGGACGGTGCCGGCGTCGACCCCCTCGACCGCGCCGGTCGCCACGTCGCCCAGCCCCGCGTCGGCCACGACCGCTCTGGCCTCGCAGTCCCCGACGATGTAGGCCGCCTCTTCGCCGGTCAGGTGCCAGTTGATCGGGGTCAGCCGCAAGCCGGACCGCTGGGCCGCCGCCGCGGTCTCGGCGAACTCGTGACGGTTCGAACAGATGAGGGCAACGGCGTCGCCGGGCACCAAGCCGCGCGCTCGCAGCGCTCGGGCCAGGCGGTTGGCGTTCGCGTTCAACCCGGCGAAGGTCCGCGTCCCGCTCGGCGCCACGATGGCCGGCGCGTCGGGCCGCTCGGCGGCCCAGTGGGCGAGGAGCATCCCGGTGGCGGCCCGGGCGGCCCGCTGGTCGGGAGGCGAGTCGGCCTGGGCGCTCACCCCCGGGCCGCCGGGGCCGGGGCCGGGGGGTCGGGTGCCGGTGTCGGTCATCGCCCCGCCCCTGTCGCTCGTTCGAACTCGATCAGACTGTCCCGGCCGGACGCCCCACGCCCGCTCCGGTCCACTCACCAACCGAAAATAAGTTTTTTCCACCGGGCCGGTCAAGCCTTCCCGTTCCGGCGCTCGGTCCGGGCCGCCTCGGCGGCCGCCCACATCGCGTCGACCGGCGGGGTCAGGCCGGTCCACAGCTCGAGCTGGGCGGCCGCCTGGTGCACGAGCATTCCGAGCCCACCCAGGACGACCGCGCCCTTCCGGGTCGCGGCGGCCATCCAACCGGTCTCGGCCGGCTGGTAGACAAGGTCGACGACGACCTGGCCGGGGCCCAGGGCTTCGCCCGGCACGATGGCCGTCTCGGTCGCCGACTCGTTCCCGGGCATGCCGACCGGCGTGGCGTTGACGACCAGGTCGGCGTCGGGCGCGTCGCGGGCCGACCCGACCCGCCCCCTCGGGACCAGCTCGGCGGCCGCCACCGCGGGCTCGGGCCGTCGGGCCACCACCACGACCTCCGACGCGGCGGCCTCGCCGAGGGCCACGACCACCGCCCGGGCGCCCCCACCGGCCCCGATCACCACGCAACGCTTCCCGGCCGGGTCGAAGCCGGCCCCCCGGGCCAGGGCGTCGAGGAATCCCTGACCGTCGGTGTTGGTGCCGAGGAGCCGCCCGTCCCGGTTGACGAGACAATTGACCGCCTGCAGGCGCACCGCGATCGGGGTCAGCTCGTCGGCCAGCTCGGCGGCCGCCCGCTTGTGGGGCATGGTCACCGAAAGGCCCGCGATCCCGAGCGGGACGATCGCGGCGAGCGCCTCGGAGGCGCCGCCGGTCGGCACCGGGAACCCGACCGACACCCAGTCGAGCCCCAACAACGCGAACGCGGTGTTGTGCAGGAGCGGCGACAGCGAGTGGGCGATCGGATCACCCATCACGCCGACCACCGTGCTGGCCGCCGATGGCCAACCTCCGCCGCGCCACTGCGCCCCGGTCACGGCAGACCCTGGCTGCGAGCGAGCTGCTCGGCGGCCAGCTGCTCGGCGAAGGTGTCCGAGAACTGCTCGGTCCCATCCTTGGACACGAGCTCGAAGTAGAGCCAGCCGCCCGGCGTCGGGTCGGCCGCCGCGGCCAGCGCGGTGGCCGAGGGGGTGCAGATCGCGGTCGGAGGCAGGCCGGTGTGCAGGTAGGTGTTGTAGGGGGTCGGCAGCTTGAGGTCGGCCGGCGTCACGGTGCCGCCGTCCTGGCCGATCGAGTAGAGGACGGTCGCGTCCATCTGGAGCGGGGTGCCCTTGGCCAGCCGGTTGTAGATGACCCGGGACACCTTGCCCATGTTCTTCGCGTACACCCCCTCCTTCTCCACGATCGAGGCGATGATCACCAGCTGCGCCGGCGAGTAGCCGAGCTGGCCGGCCGCCGCGACGAGGTGGGCCGCGGCGGCCTGCTGGTTGAAGCGCTCGACCATCTGGTGGAGCAGATCGATCGAGGTCTCGCCGGGCAGGATCGTGTACTCCCCGGCGGCGATCGTACCCTCCAGGTTGGCGCGGTCGGGCACGGCGTATGCGGAGGTGACGGTGCCGCTCTTCAGGGCGTCGGCGAAGGAGCCCGCGATCGGCAGTTCGCCGACCCGCCGCTCGACCTCCGACAGGGTGAGCCCGGGCGTCACCTCGAGCGTGAACACGTTGGGGCCTCTGGCCAACACCTGGCGGACCGCGCCAAAGGTCGAGTTCTGGCGGAACTGGTACTCACCGGGTTGCACGGTCGGCGTGCCGTGGACGAGGTCGCCCAGCCGGAACGCGAAAGAGCTCGAGATGACCCCGCGGGCCGCCAGCGCCGAGATGACCGAGCCGGTCGACTCCTCGTTGGCCACCGTCACCAGCTCCGATCGGCCCGGCCCCCCGAGCGGATGGGCCTGGAACTCGTACCAGGCCGCCAATCCCCCCCCCACCACGACCAGGACCAGGACCACCGCGACCCAGACGACCACACGGCGGCGGTGGCGATGGCGGGCCCGCCGGCCGGCGCCGCGGCGCGCCGACCTCGGGCCGGGTGCGATCGGGAGGTCGCCCGTCTCGCTCACGCGCCCGGACGACCGGCGTCGAGCCACGCCTGGAGCAGCACCGTGGCGGCGGCGCTGTCGACGACCGAGCGGGCCGCCCTCCCCCGGCGGCCGGCGGCCGACAGCGACGCCAGCGCGGAGACGGTGGTGAGGCGCTCGTCGAACAGGACCACCGGGATGCTGAGGAGAGCCCGGAGCTCGTCGGCCTCGGCGCGGGCCCGGGCGGCGGCCGGGCCGTCGCTCCCGTCGAGCGACAGCGGGAGCCCGACCACGACGGTCTCGGCCTCGACCTCTTGGGCCGCTCGCCCGATGGCCTCGAGGTCGGCGGCGTCGCCCCGGCGTTCGATCACCCCATAGGGGAAGGCCATGGACCCGGCGCGGTCGCAGGCGGCCAGACCGACTCGCCTGGCCCCCAGGTCGACGGCCAACGCCCGGCCGGCCGGCCGTTCGGAGCTCACGCCGACCGCAGCGCCGCTCTCGCCGCCGACAAGGCCTCGTCGAGGCGGGAGACGTCCCGGCCACCGGCGGTCGCGAGGTCTGGCTTGCCCCCGCCGGAGCCGCCGATGAGCGGACCGATCTGCTTGACCAGCGCCCCGGCGTCCGGGGTCCCCCCGGTCGCGACGACGATGGCGACTCGCGCTCCGGCCGCGCCGCCGATGGCCGAGGCGGTGACCCCGTCGCGACCGAGGACCGCCTGGGCGAGGACCCGCAGATCGTCGGGGCCGAGGCCGTCGCGCCGCGCCACCACCACGCCACCCTCGGCGGTCGCGGCGAGCGCGGCGGCGTCGCCGGCCAGGGCCGAGCGTTGCAGCCCCTTGAGGGCCTGTTCGGCCTCCCGTTGGCGGTCGATGAGCCGCTCCAGCGCCTCGATGACCCCCTCGGGCTCGGTGCGGAGCAGCCGCGCCACCTCGTCGAGCTGGCGCTCCCGGGCCAGCGTCCGGTGCAGCGCCACCTCGCCGGTCACCGCGAAGATCCGTCGCGTATTGGCCCCGATGGATCCCTCCGAGAGCAGGTTGATTGGCCCGATCTGCCCGAGGGCGTGCACGTGGGTGCCGCCGCACAGCTCCAGCGAATGGGGTCCCGCCCGGACCATGCGGACGACGTCGCCGTACTTGTCACCGAAGAACGCCATGGCTCCCTCGGCCTCGGCCTCGGCCAGCGTGGTCTCGGTCGTCTTCACCTGGTCGTCGCCGAGCACGTCCCGGTTGGCCAGCTCCGCCACCGCCACCAGCTCCTCGGGGGCGGGCGCGTGGTGATGGCTGAAGTCGAACCGCAGGCGGTCGGGCGCGACGTTGGAGCCCTGCTGGCGGACGTGGTCGCCCAGCACCTCGCGCAGGGCCGCATGCAAGAGATGGGTGCCGGTGTGGTTCCGGCGGGTGGCCTCGCGGCTCGGGCCGTCGATGGTGGCCAGTGCGTCCTGGTCGACGAAGATCTCACCAGTCACCTTGGCCCGGTGGGCGTGCAGCCCCGGCAGCGGAGCGACGGTGTCGAACACCTCGGCCCGGCCGGTCTCGGTCACGATCGAGCCGGTGTCGCCGACCTGGCCTCCGCCTTCGGCATAGAACGGGGTCCGGTCCAGAAAGATCTCGGCGGACCCGATCTCGCCGGCCAGCACGCCGATGACCCGGGCCGGCACCGCATAGGCGTCGGGCTCGCGTCCGACGAACGCGCTCTCGCCATGGGACTCGAGGAGGGCCCGGTAGGCCGACTCGTCGGCGACCGCCGGGGTGCGGGCGGCCCGTCGGGCCCGGTCGCGCTGCTCGGTCATCGCGGCGTCGAACACCGCCCGGTCGACCTCCAGGCCGGCCTCGCCGGCCAGCTCCTCGGTGAGCTCGATCGGGAAGCCGTGCGTGTCGTGCAGCCGGAAGGCGACCTCGCCGTCGAGGGCGAGGCGCCCAGCCCCCTTGGCCGTCTCGAGCGCGTCGCCCAGGAGGCCCAGGCCCGCCTTGAGCGTCCGGTCGAACGCTGACTCCTCGCGCTCGAGGACCGAGCGGGCCAGGTCGAGCCGGTCGACCAGGGTCGGGTAGGCCCCCTTCATCATCTCGACCGTGGTCTCGGCCAACGCCACGGTCACCTGGGCGTCCACGTCGAGCCGGCGGGCGGCCAGGATGGCCCGGCGGATGAGCCGGCGCAGGACGTAGCCGCGTCCGTCGTTGGAGGGGAGCACCCCATCGGCGATGAGCATGGTCATCGCCCGGCCGTGGTCGGCCAGCTTGCGGATCGCGATGTCGGTCGGGAGGGCGGCGCCGTAGCGGGCCGACAGGAGCCGCTCGGCGGTCTCGATCATCGGCACGAAGGCGTCGGTGTCGAAGATGGTGTCCACGCCCTGGAGGGCCGCGAGGGTGCGCTCGAGCCCCATGCCGGTGTCGATGTTCTTCTTGGGCAGGTCGACCAGGGTGCCGTCGGCCTGCCGGTTGAACTGCATGAACACCAGGTTCCAGAGCTCGACGTAGCGCTTCTCGGCCCCCTCCTTCGGCCCGCCCCCAGCTCCGAAGGCTTCGCCCTTGTCGAAGAAGATCTCCGAGGACGGTCCACAGGGGCCGGTGTCGCCCATCGTCCAGAAGTTGTCGTCGCCGAGCCTCTGGATCCGCTCGGCCTCCAGCGTGGTGGTGGAGGCCCAAAGCTCGATGGCCTCGCCGTCGGAGTGGTGCACGCTGGCCCACAGCCGGTCGGAGTCGATGCCGAGCACCTCGGTCACGAACTCCCAGGCCAGCGGGATGGCGCGCTCCTTGAAGTAGTCGCCGAAGCTGAAGTTGCCCAGCATCTCGAAGAAGGTGTCGTGGCTGGCCGACGCCCCGACGTTGTCGATGTCGTTGGTCCGGAAGCACTTCTGGACGGCCGTGGCCCGGGGCCACGGGGCCGGGTGCTCCCCGGTGAAGTAGGGCTTGAACGGGATCATCCCGGCGATCGTGAACATCACCGAGGGGTCCCGGGGCACCAGGCTGGCCGACGCGACCAATTGATGGTCGCGGGACGCGAAGAACTCGAGGAACGACGAGCGCAGCTGGTTGGCGTTCATCATCGGGTCCTCGGTCGGGGTGGCGGTGGGGTCTCGAACGGGCAGGGCCCCGGGCTCGGGGTCCCGTCGAGCCTAATGGGACGACCCTTCGCCTCCGGAGCGACGGCGCTGGCGCTCGGCGATCTCGGGCTCGATGCCGTGCTCGGAGGGCTCGTAGTAGACGCGGCCCTCCAGCCCGTCCGGCCGGTACTGCTGGTCGACCCAGCCGGCCGGGTCGTCATGGGGGTAGCGGTACACGCGCTCGCCGAGCTTGGCCGCCGCATTGGGCGAGTGACCGTCCCGGAGGTGGTTCGGCACCTCGCCCCGCGATCCCGAACGGACGTCCTCGAAAGCCCGGCCGAGCGCGACGGTCACCCGGTTCGACTTCGGCGCAGCGGCGAGATACACGACGCACTCGGCCAGGTTGAGGGCCGCCTCGGGCATGCCGACCACCTCGACGGCCCGAGAGGCTGCGTCGGCGACGACCAGGGCCAGCGGGTCGGCCATCCCGATGTCCTCGCTGGCCAGGATGACCATGCGGCGGGCCAAGAAGCGCGGGTCCTCTCCGGCGTCCAGCATCCGGGCCAGCCAGTACAGGCCCGCGTCGGGGTCCGAGCCCCGGAGGCTCTTGATCAGCGCGCTCACCTGGTCGTAGTGCTCGGAGACCCCTTGGTGGAAGATGCGGCGGTCGCGGGCCGACCGCACGTCCTCCAACGTGAAGTTCGGCTGGCCCTTCTCCCCCGCCGCTTTCCCCCGGGCCCGGGCCAGCGCCGCCGCCACCTCGAGGGTGTTGAGGGCCGTGCGGGCGTCGCCGGCCGACGACGCGCTGAGCGCGGCCAGCGCCTCCTCGTCGCCGGTGACCGCTTCGGCCCCCAGGCCTCGGTCCAGGATCTCGCGCACCTCGGGCTCGGACAGCGGCTCGAGCCGCCACAGGGTCGAGC
>JBOGFV010000106.1:0-2962 GCA_050743525.1 Acidimicrobiales bacterium | reverse complement strand
GCCGAAGGCTACTCGATCAAGGGCGCGCTTGCACATGAGGTCGAAGGCTCGCTGCATCTGGCCGAGCCAGCGCATGCAGTGGTGGATGCGGCCGGGCCCGAGCCGCTGCTGGGCTAGGGTGAAGCCCGAGCCCTCCCGGCCGATGAGGTTGCCGGCCGGCACCCGGACGTCGCGGTAGTAGATCTCGGCGTGGTTCCCGAAGGCGCCGAACGGGCTGTCGGGGTCCTCCATGGTGGCCACGTCGCGGACGATGTCGACCCCCGGGGTGCCCACCGGGACCAGGATCATCGACGAGCCCTGATAGGGGTGGACGTCGGGGTTGGTGACCGCCATCACGATGAGGAAGTCGGCCACCGAGCCGTTGGAGGTGAACCACTTGTGGCCGTTGAGGACGTACTCGTCGCCGTCCTTGACGGCCCGGGTCTGGAGGAGGGTCGGGTCGGAGCCGGCCGTCTCGGGCTCGGTCATCGAGAAGGCGCTGCGCATCCGCCCGTCCAGGAGCGGCTGGAGCCACTGCTCGCGCTGGTCGTCCCGGCCGGTCTCCTCGATCCCGATGGCGAGCAGCTCGGCATTGCCCGAGTCGGGGGCGTTGTTGCCGAACACGACCGGCCCGTAGGGGGTCTGGCCGAGGATCTCGTGCATCAGGCCGAGCCGGACCTGGCCGAAGCCCATCCCGCCCAGGGTGGCCGGGAGATGGGCGGCCCACAGGCCCCGCTCCTTCACCCGGTCCTGGAGCGGCCCGACGACCCGGAGCAGCTCGTCCCACTCCAGCCCGAGCGTCTCGAGCGGGAAGATCTCCTCGCTGACGAAGCCGCGCATCCACTCCAGCTGCGCCTCGAACTCCGGCTCGGTCGCAAAGTCCCACGCCATGCGATGCCTCCTCCGCGTCTGCCGAGCCCGAGGGCCCGGATGGTCCGGATCGATCCCGCCTGGCTACGTTGGCACCGTGAGCGAGCGGACCTTCCCCACTCGTAGCACCGTCACGCTCACCACGGCCAGCAGCGACGCCGACGAGCGGGCCCTCTTGGCCGGCGCGGAGCTGGCGCTGCTCGACCAACGGCGCCTCCTCGAGGCCGCCGAGCTCGAGGCGCTCTCCAGGCTGCCCGACCACCGGGTGGTCGCGCTGGCCTCGCTGGCCCACCAGGTGCGGCTGGCCTGGAGCGGCCCCACCGTGGAGGTGGAGGGGATTCTCTCGGCCAAGACGGGCGGCTGCCCCGAGGACTGCCACTTCTGCTCCCAGTCCTCCCGCTTCGAGTCGCCGGTCAAGGCGACCCCGTTCCTCGACACCGACGAGGTCCTGGCCGCCGCCCGGGAGACCGCTCGGCTGAACGCGACCGAATTCTGCATCGTGCTGGCGGTGCGGGGGCCCGACGAGCGCACCATGGCCAGGCTGGAGGTGCTCGTCCCCCTGGTCGCGAGAGAGACCGGCCTTCAGGTCGCGGTGAGCGCCGGCATCCTCACCGACCAGCAGGCGGCCCGGCTCGCGGCGGCGGGCGTGCACCGCTACAACCACAACCTCGAGACCGCCCGCTCGCACTTCCCCACCATCGTCACGACCCACAGCTGGGACGAGCGGGCCGAGACCGGCCGGCTGGTGAAGGCGCACGGCATGGAGCTGTGCTGTGGCGTCCTGCTCGGGATGGGAGAGACCGATGCCCAACGGCTGGAGCTGCTGGGTCAGCTCCGCGACCTCGGTCCGAGCGAGGTCCCGGTCAACTTCCTCAACCCCCGGCCCGGGACTCCGCTGGCCGACCGACAGCCGGTCCCGGCCTGGGAGGCGATCCGCTGGATCGCGCTCTTCCGCCTCGCGCTGCCCGGCGTGATCCTGCGCTACGCCGGCGGCCGGGAGATCACGCTCGGCGATCTGCAGGCCATGGGGATGACGTCGGGCATCAACGCGCTCATCATCGGCAACTACCTGACCACCCTCGGGCGCTCGCCGGACGAGGACCTGCGGATGCTCGAGGACCTCCGCATGCCGGTGGGGGCGCTCTCGGCCGCCTTCTGAGCGGCGGAACCGGTGGGCTCGCACTGCAGCGGCTGCGGCGCCCCGGCCGTCGAGTGCGCCGGATGCGCCCCGCGGCTCGACCCGCCCCGGTTCTGCGCCGAGTGCGGCCGACGCCTCGCCGTGGCCGTCTCTCCCAACTCGTGGCGGGCCCGGTGCGCGAGCCACGGCACCACCACCGGCTCCCACCGTCCTGGCCAGCAACGACCGCCCTGCGGAGCGTGAGGTCGTCGGTCATGAGACCAGGGCTAGCCTCGATGTTGAGGATGCACGTGCCCGTTGTCCGACGTCTCGGCTTGATCCCTTGGCCGTGGACGCTTGGTGCCGTCGTGGTGGGCGTCATCCTGGTGGTCGTCGCTCCACCGCTGGCGCTGGTTCTTCTGGTCGCCTTCGGTGTCCTCGCCTTCCGAGAGGATCGGCGGGCCAGTGGCAACTACTCCGCTCTGGCGATCTTCGGCGGCCTGGCCCTCGTCGCGTGCCTCACGCTCGGATCCGTCCTGGTGAGCCACTGAGGCGGTCGACTGAGGGCCCAACGACCGCCTGGATCCCAGCACTTGGGGGGGCGGGACCAGCTCCTGGCCGAGTCCAACTCCATCTACCGGGTGTCGGCGCTCCCGCGGTTTGATGGGAGAATCGGGCCGTGGACACGATCGGCGTCGTCGACACCATGTTCGCCCGTTTCGACATGGGCGCCGAGGTCCTCGACGAGCTGGCCGACTGTCCCGGCCATGGGGAGCGGTTCACCACGATCCGAAGGACCGTCCCGGGGTTCAAGGACCTGGCGGTGGCGGCCAAGGCACTGATCGAGCAGGAACGCTGCCGGATCGTGGTGGTCCTCGGGATGCCCGGGCCGGCGCCCATCGACAAGACCTGCGCCCACGAGGCCGCCCAGGGGATCATGCTGGCCCAGCTGATGACGACCACCCCGATCCTCGAGGTGTTCGTGCACGAGGACGA
>JBOGFV010000105.1:0-2654 GCA_050743525.1 Acidimicrobiales bacterium | reverse complement strand
GAGAGGAGCTGGGCTTCGCCGACGAGGACGGGCCCACCCTGACCGGCCTGTTCCGCCAGCAATACCGGGGGGGCCGCTACTCGTGGGGCTACCCGGCCTGCCCCGACCTGGGCGACAACGCCAAGGTGGTCGAACTGCTCTCGGCGGGCCGGATCGGGGTCGAGGTCACCGAGAATTCCCAGCTGGAGCCGGAGCAGACGACGGACGCGATCATCTGCTCACATCCGCAAGCGAAGTACTTCGTCGCCTAGGAGGCGCCTCCGGCGCTCGGATATCCCCGAATCGCCAGGTCCGGGGCGATACCGTTCCGATCGTGGGAATGCATCGGACGACAGTGATTGCGGCCCTGTCCAGCAGCACCAAGATGATCGAGGTCGTGATCCTCGTGGTGGTGGTCGCCCTTCTCGGGACGGTCCTCTTTCTCTACCGGCGCAACAGCCGGCCGGCCAAGGCCGGTGACGGGCACGGCGCCCCGTCGACCGCCTCGTACTACAGCGACATCGGCACCCTGGCCGCGCCGACCGGCATGGGTGGCGGTGGCTTCGGCGGCCAGTCCGACCCGTTCGCCGGCTTCGGCGGCTCCATGGAGAACCAGTACGGGGCGCCCCAGGCCCCCCCGCCGCCCCAGGCCCCCCCGCCGCCGCCCCCGATGTCTCCGGCGATGCCGCCCGCCGGCACCCCGGCCAGCTGGCTGCCCGACCCCGGCGGGGCACCGGACACGCTCCGCTACTGGGACGGCATGAGCCGGACCCAGCACGTCGCCAAGCGCAACTGACCAGCCCCGGCCTCCAGAAGCGCACCCCCAACCATCACCGCGCGCCGTCGCGCGCCGTCATGATCAGCCCGGCACCACCTCGAGCGCACTTCCGCGCCCGGCGGCTGCGGCGTCGCGGGCGTGGTACGAGGACCGCGTAAGCGGCGACGCCTCGACGTGGGCAAGGCCGAGAGCCAACCCCACCTGCCGGAGCCGGTCGAACTCCTCGGGCCTCCAGAACCGAGCCACGGGCAGGTGGGCGGCCGAGGGCCGCAGGTACTGCCCGACCGTGGCGATGCTGACGCCCACCGCGGCCAGATCGGCCAGGGTCGCAACCACTTCGTCCTCGGTCTCACCGAGGCCGACCATCAGGCCCGACTTGGCCACCAGGCCGGCGTCGACCGCCCGAGCCAGCACCGCGAGGCTGCGGGCGTAGTTGGCCGACGGCCGGACGGCCCGCTGGAGCCGGGCCACGGTCTCGATGTTGTGGTTCAGGATGTCGGGGCGGGCCGAGAACACGAGGCCGAGTGCGGCCTGATCGCCTTTGAGGTCCGAGATGAGGGTCTCGACGGTGGTGCCTGGACGGCGGCGCCGAATCGCCTCGACGGTCGCTGCCATCGCGCCGGCGCCCCCGTCAACGAGGTCGTCACGGGCGACGCACGTCACCACGGCGTAGGCAAGGTCCATCCGCGCCACGGCCTCGGCGACCCGGTCCGGCTCGTCGGGGTCGAGCGGGAGCGGGTGGCGGGTGTCGACCAAACAGAATCCGCAGGCCCGCGTGCAGCGCGACCCGTTCACCATGAAGGTGGCGGTGCCGTCGGCCCAACACTCGTAGATGTTCGGACAGCCGGCCTCCTCGCACACGGTAACGAGTGATAGAGAGGCCAACGTCCTTTTGACGGCCCGGTACTCCTCGCCCATCCGGGCCTGGACCCGGAGCCACTTGGGCTTGCGCACGCTCACCGGGATGGCCGCATCCGGGTCCACCCCGGCCTGACGCAGCCTTCGGATCGGGGCCCGCTCGGCGGCGCCGGAGGCCAGCTCGACCGGCTGGGCCAGCGGGCGCCGCTGGGTCACCGAGTGGTCGTCGTAGCCGGCCGTCCCCCAGCTGGCCACGGCGGCTTGGACGAGCGCGTCGGCCACCGTGTCGATCGGAAGCCGATGGCCGGTCGACAGAGAGGTCACCGGAAGCTCCGAGATCCCACACGGGACGATCGACGAGAACATCGACAGGTCGCAGTCGACGTTGAGGGCGACGCCGTGCAGGCTCCGACGGCGGCCGCGGCCGTCGCGCACCACCCGGACCCCGATCGCGGCGACCTTCGCGGGGCTCGGACCGTCCGCGCCCAGCCATATGCCCGGGTAGCCGGGGAGCCTGCCCGCGTCCTGGACCCCCAGCGCGTGCAGCGCGTCGATGACCACCTGCTCCAGCCGGCCCACGTGCTCCCGACCCGCGCCCGGGTGATCGGCGACGGTCAGGATTGGGTAGAGGACCAGCTGCCCCGGCCCGTGGTAGGTGACGTCTCCGCCACGGTCGCTCCGAACCAGCTCTGCGCCGACCGACACCGGGTCCACGAGAACGTGGGCGGGGTCGGCCCGCACGCCGAGCGTGAACACGTGGGGGTGCTCGAGGACCAACAGGTAGTCGTCGACGGCTCGCCGGGCCAGCGCGCGCTGGAGCGCGGCGGCTTCCCGATAGCCGACGGTGCCGAGCCGGCGGACCCGAAGCACCGGTCGATCAGAGCTCGGAGGCCCAGTCGCGGGTGGCGAGGATCTCGCCCACCCTGCGCAGGTACGCCGAGACATAGGCCCCGTCGACGGCGCGGTGGTCCCAGGACATTCCGAGCACCCCGACTGAATGGATGGCGATCGACTCGCTGCCGTCGATCGCGGTCACCAC
>JBOGFV010000104.1:0-7592 GCA_050743525.1 Acidimicrobiales bacterium | reverse complement strand
CGACCTGTTCCCCGCCGAGACCGTGTCGGTCGCGCGGGGATGTCCTGGCGCGTCTCTTCGGGGGCCCGCTCACAACCGCGACACGAGAGCGACGGCGATGCACGCGATCCCCTCGGCACGGCCGAGCGCGCCGAGCCCCTCGGCGCGGGTGGCCTTGACGGAGACCGGTCCGCCGAACGCGCCCCCGAGCGCGGCGCCCATGGCCGACGCGTGGGGGGCTAGCCGTGGTTCCTCGGCGATGACAGTGCAGTCCGCGTTGACCGGCTCGAACCCGGCCCCCCTGGCCAGACCGACCGCCTTGGCCAGAAGCAGGAGGCTGTTGACGCCCGCATAGGCGGGATCGGCGTCGGGAAAGTGGGTGCCGATGTCTCCGAGCGCGGCCGCGCCCAGCACCGCGTCGGTGAGCGCGTGCGCGACGACGTCGGCGTCGCTGTGCCCGGCCAACCCGCGGGCGCCGGGGATCTCGACCCCGCCGAGGATCAGGCGGCGGGCCGGGTCGTCGCTGAACGGGTGGATGTCGAAGCCCTGTCCGACCCGCATGGTCAGCGGCCGGCCAGGAACTCGGCCCGGACCAGGTCGGCCGGCGTGGTCAGCTTCAGGTTTTCGGGGTCGCCCGGCACCACCACGACTCGGAGGCCCAGCGCCTCGACCAGCGCGGCATCGTCGGTGGCATCCGGATCCCCTTGGTGGGCGCGCCGGAGCGCGTCGAGCCGGAACGCCTGAGGCGTCTGAACGGCGACGAGCTCGGACCGGTCGAGGGTCTCGAGCACGGTGGCGTCGGACCCGTCCCGTCGCACCCGCTTGACCGTGTCACTCACCTCGACGGCGGGGATGGCGCCGGCCGCGTCGCCCGACAGCGCCGCAACGACGGCCGTGAAGAGCTCGTGCCGCGCCAGCGGACGTGCCGCGTCGTGGACGACCACGATGCCGACCTCGTCGGACAGCGCCGCGAGGCCGGCCCGGACAGAGGCGGCGCGCGACGTGCCGCCCTCGACGACGATGTCAGCCCCGTGCGCCTCACTCGTCGCGCCGCGCGGCACGACCAGCACGACCCGGTCACAGACCGACCGGCAGGCGGCCACGGACCGCTCGGCGACCGGGCGACCCGCCAGGGACACGAACTGCTTGGCCTCGCCGAAGCGGGAGCCGGACCCGCCGGCCACGACCACCCCCCAGACCCGGCCCATGGCTCGGTTGCTACGGCAGCGCGTCGTTGAGGCGCTGCTCGGCGGTCTCCTCGTCGACG
The DNA here is from genome assembly GCA_050743525.1 of Acidimicrobiales bacterium. Lineage (GTDB taxonomy): Bacteria > Actinomycetota > Acidimicrobiia > Acidimicrobiales > RAAP-2 > Palsa-461. Next base: position 6,346 of record JBOGFV010000104.1, on the reverse strand, counting down.
GCCAGGGCGAAGGTGAGCTCGGACACCAGGATCTGACGGGCCCGGCTGAGCATGCGCTTCTCTCCGGCCGACAAGCCCTTGTCCTTGTCCCGGATGGACAGGTTCCGGACCACCTCGGCCACCTGGTAGATGTCGCCGGACCGGAGCTTCTCGGAGTGGTTCTTGTAACGCCTCGACCAGTTGGTCGGCATCCGGGCCTCCTTCTTGCGGAGCACCGCGAACACCTCCTCGACCTCCTCGTCATTGATCACTTCGCGCAGCCCGACCCCGTCGGTGTTGTCCGCGGGCACCATGAGGGTGAGGTCGCCGTAGGCGAGCCGAAGCACGAGGTACTCGCGCTTCTCGCCGAAGGCCTCTTTGGTCTCTCGCTTCTCGACCACCGCCGCACCGTGGTGGGGGTAGACGACCTTGTCCCCGACCTTGAACTTGGACTTCACCGGACTCATTCAAAGCTCCTCGTGGTGGTCCGCCCGCGGCGGGTCGGCGCTGGCGGCTCGGTGTGGCAGAACCCGTCCCGGCTCGTTCGGCTCGGGGATGGTGGGTGCCCCATTCTACATGACGCTCTCGCCCGGTCTCCCGGAATGGTCGGCCGTTCGGGTCCGAAGTGGCCCACGCGACCTTGTCGGTGGGCCCCCATTGGGGCTACCGGACCGGTGGCCACCTGAGGGCCGGTGGCCTCAGCGCCGGGGAGCAGCGGTGGCGCCGTCCTCGGAGCGGCCTCAGATGTACATGCCGCCGTTCACCCCGATGACCTGGCCGGTGATGTAGCTGCCGCCGTCGGAGCAGAGGAACGAGCATGCGGCCGCGATGTCGGCCGGGGTGCCGGCGCGGCCGAGCGGAACCATCGGCCCGACCACATCGACGCCGGGAAAGTCACCCCTGACTTCCGCCTCTCGGGCCATGGGGGTGTCGACGAGGCTGGGGGGAATCGTGTTCACGGTGATCCCGCTGCGAGCCAGCTCGACCGCCAGGGCCTTGGTCAGTCCGATGACTCCACCCTTGGACGCGGCGTAGTGCGCCATGTTCGGCGCGCCCGATTGAGCGCTGGACGAGGAGATGGTGACGATCCGTCCCCAGCCCGCCGCCAGCATGTCCGGGAGCGCGGCTTGGACGCAGATGAAGGTGCCGGTGAGGTTCACCGCTAGGATCCGATCCCACTTCTCGGCGGAGATGTCCAGGACGGGGTCGAACGATTCGATCCCGGCGCTCGTGATCAGCATCTCGACGGGCCCGAGCTCGCTGCGGACCTCCGCGAAGGCCCGGTCGACCGCCTGACGATCGGCGACGTCGACCTCCAGCGCGACCGCCTTGGCGCCGCTGGCCCGCAACTCGCCGGCCGCGGTGGCGGCCGCAAGGCCATTGCGGTCGAGGATGGCGACGCCGTGGCCGGCGCCAGTCAGCTCGCGGACGACGCCCAGGCCGATGCCCGATGCGCCGCCGGTCACGACGGCGACCCGGCTCACCGAGCGTCCATCGGGGAGAATTCGAGGTACACCTTGCTGAGCCCACGCAGGATCCACGTGGGCTCGTAGCGGAACCTGCGGGCCCCGGGCGGACCGTGGTGCTCCTCGGAGAGGTGGATGTCACGCATGCGGTCGAGGAGGCGCTCGATGCTGACCCGGCCCTCGGCCCGGGCCAGCGGGCCGCCCGGGCAGGAGTGGATCCCCCGGCCGAAGGCGATGTGGCTCTGGACGTTCGGGCGGTCGATGCGGAACTCCTCGGGGCACTCGAACCGCCTGGGGTCGCGGTTGGCCGCGCCGTTCAGCAACATCACCGGCGTCCCCGCCGCGATGTCGACACCGCCCACGGTCGTCGAGCGCCGGGCCAGACGGAAGTCGGTCTTCACCGGGCTCTCGATGCGCAGCGCCTCCTCGATGAAGGCCGGGATCTTCTCCTTGTCCTCGCGTAGAACGTCCTGGAGCTCCGGATGCTCGGCGAGGTGCTTCAATGCGGCAGCCAGTAGCCGGGCGGTCGTCTCCTGGCCGGCGGCGAACAGGAACGTGGCGGTCCGCACGACCGACGACACCTCGGGCGTCGAACCGTCGGGATAGGTGGCGAGGGCGAGGTCGGTGAGCACGTCCTTGCGGGGCTCGCGGCGCCGGTCCTCGATGTACTGGGCGAACCAGCCGTCGAGCCAGCTCAGCGCGTTGGTGTCATCGCCGTGGGGGTTGCCGGCGCCGATCTCGCCAGGCGTCAAGCTCAGCCCGAATCCCTCACGGAAGCGCTGGTGATCCTCCTGGGGGACGCCCAGGAGGTCGGCGACCACCAGCATCGCGAAGGGCTGCGCGTACGCGCTGATGAACTCGCAGCTCCCTTGGGCGATGAACTCGTTGATCTGCTGGTCGGCGAGGCGCCACATGAACTCCTCGTTGTCCCGGAGCCGCTTCGGGGTGATCAAGCGCATGAGGAGGGCTCGCTGACGGGTGTGCTCGGGGGGGTCCATCGTGACCATGTGCTCGTTCATCGGGAGCTTGTCTCGGTGGCTGTCGATGATCGCACCGACGTCGTCGCCCTCCAGGGGCACCGGGAAGGCCGCGAACGGGCCGACCACCGAGATGCACGACGAGAACAGGTCGGCTTCGCGGTAGATCTGGGCCGCCTCGTCGTAGCCGGTCACCGCGACCACGCCGAGGTGCGGGAGCGCCAGCACCGGGCACTCGGCCCGCAGGTCCTCGAAATACGGGTACGGGTCCTCGTTGAGGGACTCGTCGCCGAAGTAGTCGATGGTCTTCCAGTTGCTCATGCGGGTCCTTCCCAACCGGAACGCCCAGGCTGTGCGCTCGCCCAGGGTCTGCTGAGCAGTTGCTTAGCATCGCCCGCTCGGTATGACAAGGTGCAGGGGTGCCGACCGCCCCGACGTCGCCCCGCCGCCTCGGCACCCCGGCCTCCAAGACCCGGGAGCAGCTGGTCGGCGCGGCCGAGAAGTTGCTGCTGGAGGAGGGCTATGCCGCGGTCACGTCCCGGCGGGTCGCCGCCAAGGCCGGGCTGAAGCCGCAGCTGGTCCACTACTACTTCCGCACGATGGACGACCTCTTCCTCGAGGTCTATCGACGCCGGGCCGACGAGAACCTGGCCAGGTTCGAACGGGCGATGGCCGCCGACGGCTCGCTGCGGACCCTGTGGCGACTCAACGCCGATCCCCATGGCGCCTCCTTCAACATCGAGTTCGTCGCCCTCGCGAAGCACCGCAAGGCGGTCCGCTCCGAGATCGCCGCCTACGCCGAGCGCTTCCGGGCCGCCCAGCTCGAGGCGCTGACCGCGGCGCTGGCGGCGCGTGGAGTGGCTGACGACCGGCTGCCCCCGGTCGCGGTGCTGCTGCTGATGACCGGGGTGACCCAGGTGCTCGCGCTCGAAGAGGCCCTCGGCATGACCGCCGGCCACGCCGAGACGATCGAGGCGTTGGAGCGTCTGATCGACCAACTCGATCCGCCCGCCTGACCGCGGTCGCCGAGCGAGCCGGCGCCCGATGGGGCGCGGGGACCAGCTCGGCGCGGTCGTTCAGGCCGACGCGATCAGCTCGAGGCGATTGCCGAACGGGTCGTTCACGTAGCAGCGTCCGACGCCGGGAACGTTCTCGTCCCACTCGACCTCGAGGCCTTGGCCGGCCAGCGTGGTCACCACGGCGCCCAGGTCGGCAACCACGAACGCCGGGTGCGCCCGGGTGGCGGGGCGGAAATCGGTGTCGGCGCCGAGGTGGAACCGCACCGCGCCCGATCGGTACCAGCGGCCGCCCCGGGCGGCCAGGACCGGGGGCTTCTCCTCGGTGTCAAAGCCGAGCACCCCTATGTAGAAGCGGTCGGCCTCGACCTCCCGACCCGGTGGGAGGGTGAACTGCACGTGGTCAAGAGCGACGATCTGCACGGAGCGATCGTGCCACGGCCGGTGCTGGCCGGGCGTACAGTCATCGAAGGACCGCCGTCGGGGGATTGATGGGCCTGACCAGACCATGGCGGTGGATAGTGGTCGCGGCGGCTCTGCTAGCCGCGACTGGTACGACCGCAGCCGCGGGCGCAGCCGGGCCTCCGGGCGGTCCTCTCCGACCGACCGTGAGCGCGACGGCAATTCCGAAGGCCGTCGCCATCGAGAACCTCGCCTCGGTTGGCGGGAGGGTCCAGCTCGAGGGAACGGTGGCGACGAAGTTCGCCGACCAAGAGGGCTCCTGCGTGGTCGTCCCCGTCGCGCCGGGCCGATTGCACGTCGGGGCGCCCGTAGCGACTGCCTGTGACACCGAGGACACCACCGGGCAGACGGTTGGCCTCACCACCACCTACGTCGACAACAACAATCTCGGCGAGATATCGGCGACCCGCACCGACCCGGCGACGGGCCAGGTGACGGTCGGTCCCGTGCTCTTGGCCTTCCAGGAGGGCTCGGGTTGTGGGCCTGTCTCGGCCTCCGGGGCGGGATGGCTCTGGGTCTACGAAGGCTGCGCGGTGGCAGGCCCGGTGGTGCTGCGATTGTCCGCGACCACCGGTCAGCTCCTCGACACGGTCGACCTGTCGATCAACTTCTCTGTTCCGGTGATGGCGGCCGATGCCGACGGGCTGTGGTTCGGCCCGTCGGTCACCTCGGGGTGGAATGGCGCGCCGCCGGCCGCCCTGTATCGGCTGGCCCCGGGCGCGTCGACCCCGGTGGCGATGGACAAAATGCCCGAGCGGCCACTCTGCTGGGCGGTGGCGGAGGGCAGCACCGTGTGGGCCGGCATCGCCGCGCCGTCGTGTGGCAGCGCCGTGACGGTGCGCTACAACGGCCTCGATCCGAGGCCGGCCTTCACCACCCCGGCCCGCTTCACCACCTTGGACGTGGTCGGCGGGTCGGCCGGGTTGTGGACCGTCGTATCCAACCGCGGCGTCGACGCGACACAGTCGATCGTGGTTCGGATCGACCCGACGTCGGGCCGCGAGACCGTGGTTGCGCGAAGCTCGGCGCTGACGCTCGAGTTTGGCGAGTTGAGGTCGGGCGAGGTCGCCCTCTCCCGAGGCTCGCTCTATGTCCTCAGCCTCCCATACTCGACGTCGGGCGGTTTGGGCCGGCTGTTCCGGATCACGCCGGGCTGACGGACGGCTGGTAGACAGGCGGACCGGCTCCGGGAGGTGCGCCATCACGACTGAACCAAGCGGCCGCGGCACCGCCGTGGTGACCGGCGCCTCGAGCGGTATCGGTGAAGCCACCGCTCGGCACCTGAGCGTCGCCGGGTTCGAGGTGGTGCTCGGGGCCCGCCGGCTGGACCGACTTGAGGCGCTGGCGGGAGAGCTCGCAGGCGCAAGGGCCTGCCCATTGGACGTCGCCGACGGCGCATCGGTCGACGCCTTCTGTGCCGCAGTGGAGTCGTGCCGGGTGCTGGTCAACAACGCCGGCGGCGCGCTCGGCCTCGAACCGATCGCGGCCGCCGACGAAGCCAAGTGGCGCCAGATGTGGGAGACCAACGTCATGGGGACGCTCCGGATGACCCGGGCGCTGCTGCCCAAGCTGATCGGTTCCGGTGATGGCCTGGTGGTGAACATCGGCTCGGTCGCCGCGTTCGAGCGCTACCCGGGCGGAGCCGGCTACCACGCGGCCAAGGCGGCCGCCCGCGCTATCACCGACACGCTGCGGCTCGAACTGCTCGGCCAGCCGGTCCGGGTGAGCGAGATCCACCCCGGCATGGTCGAGACCGAGTTCTCGCTGGTCCGCTTCGACGGCGACGCGGCGCGGGCCGACGCCGTCTACGAGGGTGTTGAGCCGCTCACCGCCACCGATATCGCCGAGTGCGTCACCTTCGTGGCGACCCGGCCCTCGCACGTCAACATCGACGAGATGGTGGTCCGTCCCCGCGACCAAGCCCGGGTGCACGCCGTGCACCGCCGGCCCCCGGACGCGACCTAGCGAGCGCGCTTCGGTGGCTGGCGCTCGTCGGCCGCCGGTGGCGGTCGGGTCGAGCTACTCGGTGGCGCTCCCGCTGCCGGCCAGCTCCATCGGCGGGGCCTGGAAGCCCTCGACCGCCTTGAAGCTGAGCGTCTGCTCGCCGTCCTCGTTGGTCTCGATGTCGATCACGATGGTCTCGCCGACCCGGAATTCCTTCCACAGGATCCGCTCCGACAGCGGGTCCTCGATGAGCTGCTGGATGGCTCGACGGAGGGGGCGGGCCCCCAGCTGGGGGTCGTAGCCGCGCTCGGCCAGAAGGGTCCGAGCGGCCGGGGTCAGCTCGATCGAGAGGCCCTGGCCGGACAGCTGCTCGGAGGTCCGGGACAGCATGAGGTCGACGATCTCGATGACCTCCTCGCGGGAGAGCTCGTGGAAGACGATGACCTCGTCGATCCGGTTCAGGAACTCCGGCCGGAAGTGGTTCTTCAGGGCGTCGTTCACC
>JBOGFV010000103.1:0-8615 GCA_050743525.1 Acidimicrobiales bacterium | reverse complement strand
CTCCGAGCACGACGCAAGCTCTCCGAGCTGCGAGCCCTCGGTTGTGCTGTCATCCCAAACGACGACGGGTCCACGACGATCGTGCTGCCTGCGGCCTGACCTCACAGACTCCATTTCGCCCTAGGGTCGCCCAGATGCCCCATCAGCTGGCCCAGGTGAACATCGGTCGGCTCGCTGCGCCTCGTGAATCGACCCAGATGGCCGGGTTCTTCGCGGCCCTCGACCCGGTGAACGCGGTGGCCGACGCGGCCGAGGGGTTCGTGTGGCGCCTCCAGACCGAGGAGGGCAACGCGACGGCGGTGACCGGCTTCGCCTGGGAGCAGCACGGCGACCACGAGGTGCTCATCAACATGAGCGTCTGGGCCTCGCTCCAAGCCCTCACCGCCTTCGTCTCGGGCCAGGCCCACCGCCAGGTGCTGCGGCAACGCCGGCAGTGGTTCGAAGCCCTGGCCGTGGCGACCACCTGCCTGTGGTGGGTGCCCGACGGCCACCGGCCGAGCGTCGCCGAGGCCGAGCAGCGGCTCCTGCACCTGCGCGCCCATGGGCCGACGGCCGAGGCGTTCACCTTCCGGCAGCCGTTCGGACCGCCGGCCGGCACCGGATCGGCTCCGCTGGGCGGCGAAACGGCACCGGTCGCCCGTCTTTGACTCGCCGGGCCCCGGGCGTCATCGTGGCGCGCCCGGACACGGCAAAGTAGGGGGATGGTCGAACTCGCAGAGCGCACCGACGCGGACCGCCCCGTGACCCGGCCGAGCCTGGTGATCGTGATCGTCGTCATCGGCGTGGTCATGGCCGCAGTCGACACGACCATCGTCATCCTGGCCCTGCCGGCCATGGAGAAGTCGCTGCACATCGCGCTGTCCTCGGTTATCTGGGTGATCGTCGGCTACCTGCTCGTGATCACCGTGACCGCGACCCAGGTCGGGCGGCTGGGCGACATGTTCGGCCGGGTCCGCATGTACGAGGCCGGCTTCCTGGTCTTCATCATCGGATCGGCGCTGTGTGCGCTGGCCAGCAACGGGGCGACGATCATCGCCTTCCGGGTGCTCCAGGGGCTTGGTGGTGCCTTCATCACCGCCAACAGCGGGGCGGTATTGGCCGACAACTTTCCCCCGGAGCGCCGGGGCCGCGCCTTCGGGTTCAACGCGGTGGGCTGGAATATCGGAGCGATCCTCGGGATCCTCCTCGGCGGCCTGATCATCACCTACATCGACTGGCGCTGGATCTTCTGGATCAACGTGCCGACCGGCATCGCCGCGCTCGCGCTGGCCATCCCACTCCTGCACGACCGCGGCCATCGGGAGCGCCAGAAGATCGACTGGGCCGGCATGTCCACCCTCGGGATGGGTCTGTTCCTGGTGCTGTGGGCGATGGTGAAGCTTTCGACCGAGGCGTTCAGCGGCAGCGTCCAGCTGGCCCTCGCGCTCGGCGTCGTGTTCCTGATCGGCTTCGTCCTCATCGAGCGGCGGGTGAAGCAGCCGATGGTCGCGCTCTCGCTCTTCCGCATCCCGACCATGCCCTCGGCGCTGCTTGCGGCGATGTTCCAGGCCATCGGCGCCTTCGCGGTCCTCTTCCTGGTGATCATGTACCTGCAGGGGGTGCGCTCCCTGTCGCCGCTCCACGCCTCCCTGCTGCTCGTGCCTGGCTACGTGATTGGCGGCCTCTTCGCCCCCTACGGCGGCCGGCTGGCCGACAAGATCGGCCCCATATGGCCGGCCAGCGTCGGGCTGGCCATCCAGATCTGCGCCCTCCTCGCCTACGCCCAGCTCGGCGTCCACACGAGCTACGCCGTGGTGGTGGTCGCCTCGGCCGTGAACGGCATCGGGGGCGCCGGCTTCTATCCGGCCAACACCACCTCGGTCATGGCCGTGTCACCGGGCAAAGCCTTCGGAACCGCCTCGGGCCTGCTCCGGACCTTCTCCAACGTCGGCATGGTGTTCTCGTTCGCCGTGGCCATCCTCGTCGCGGCGCGCTCGATCTCGAGGCGGACCGCCTTCCAGATCTTCGTGGGGACGACCTCGCTCCCCCGCCACCTCCGGGACACCTTCAGCAGCGGGCTGCATGCGGCCTTCTACTCGTCGCTGGCCTTCCTCGTCGTCGCGGTGTTCCTCTCATCGTCCCGGCTGTTCCGCCGCCGGCGGGAACTGGCCGGATCCTCGGTTGCGCTCGACGTGCCCGAGGTCTCCACCACGACCGGCTAGCCGCGCCGAGGTCGGCGTGCCCGAGCTGGTCGAGGTCGAGCTGTCCCGGCGACTGGCCGAGCGGCTGGTCGGTCGGACGATCGACTCGATCGACCTCATCGACGCCCACGCCAGCCCGTTGGACGGTGACCGCCTGCCGATGCTCGCCGGAGCGACCTTCGGCCAAGCGCGTCGCAAGGGCAAGCTGCTCCTGCTCGACGCCGACGGCAAGACGCTCGGGCTCCACTTCGGCATGACCGGCCGCCTCGTCGTCGACGGCCATGCCGCGCTCGAACGGCTGGTCTACGCCCCGGCGGCACGTGAAGACCGCTGGCTCCGTTTCGCGCTCACCACGGCGGACGGTGGGCGGCTGGAGCTCCACGATCCCCGTCGCCTGGCCCGGGTCACGGTCGACCCGGACGAGGCGGCGCTCGGGCCCGACGCGGCGTCGCTCACTCTGAACGAGCTTCGCTCGGTGCTCGGTCGCCGCTCGAACGGCATCGCCCTAAAGGCGCGACTCCTCGATCAGGCCAGACTGGCCGGCGTCGGCAACCTGATCGCCGACGAGGTCCTGTGGAGGGCCGGGCTCTCCCCCGAGCGGCGGGCCGACTCGCTCGACGACGCCGAGACCCGAACCCTGCACCGCCACCTGCGGGCGACGATCACCCGGCTTCTGGCCAGAGGCGGCTCCCACACCGGCGACCTGATGGCGGCCCGGGTCCGAGGAGCCGTGTGCCCGCGAGACGGTCGACCGCTCGCGAGGACGGTAGTGGGCGGACGGACCACCTACTGGTGTCCCGCCCACCAGGTGTGATGACTCGACCCCGCACCGGCGTCGCCTGCCGACCATCGAGGGCGGTGGCCGGGTCAGCGGGCCAGGGGCGCAGGGAACCTCAGCTCTCAGCCGGTCGGTAGGTGAGGATCGGGCACGCAGCCCCCGGGGCGCTGGCGATCCGAGTGTCGAGCGTGATCATCGAGCCGCCGAGCAGTTCCGCGAGCGCGAGATAAACGGCGTCGTAAGCGGTGAAGTTGCGGCGGAGCTGCCAGGCGCGCTCGGCCAGGGGTGCGTACGGCCAGAGTTGGAGTGGGAGCGAGAGCAGGTCGGCGTGGGCCAACGTCGCCTGCGTCTGGTCGAGCAGTCCGGCCAGCGAGTGGCGGCGAAGAACGTTCGCGGCCTCGAACATGATGAGCTGCGGTGCCGCCAGGGTCGTTCCGGACACCGAAGCGGTGACCCATCGACCTGCCGGGCCGGCGTCAACGAGCAGAGCCACGACCGCCGAGGCATCGATCACCAAGGGATCCTTCGGCGGACTGATCACCTCCGATCGGCATCTCGGTGCGCCACGATCGAGGCGACATCAAGCGCAGTACCGGTGAGTTCGGCACGCTGGCGGGCCCGGCTCACGATCTCCTCCATGCTCGGCTGCGACGCCACCTCAATGAGGTGGCTCAGGAGGAACTCCTGCAGCGAGCGTCCGGAACGGGCGGCTCTCGACGCCAATTCGTCCCGCACTGGCTCGGGGACATTCCGGACGGTGATCGCTATCGGCATGCAGGCATAATAGCTGCGATACTGCTGAACCTGTTAGTCCCTATTCCATTGATTCCCATGGACTACACTATCATCGCATAGCAATCATGGTTTCTCAGATAATTACAATCTATTTTCGACTTACCCTTATAAACATTGGGGTTACACTGATCAAAACCTAGACTCGGGCTAAAAGGTGTGAATTCATGGATCAACGGCGGACGTCAACGGAATGGTCAGAGCGGCTGGGTGCGCAGGTGCGGCAGCGCCGAATCAGCGCCGACCTCACCCAAGAGGAGCTGGCCGACCTGGCCGACATCTCTGTGAGCGCGGTGAGCAACCTCGAGACCGGGGCGGGCGCCCAGCTCAGCACCTTCGTCAAGGTGGTCCGGGCGCTGGGGGCGTCCGATTGGCTGGACACCCTCGCCCCGGCCCCGCCCTCGATTAGCCCGATCCAGATGCTCCGGCACGAGCGAAGGGCCGGGCGGCCCCGCCAGCGAGTCCGCAAGCCCAGCCGGTCATGACGTACGAGCCGGTCACGGTCGTCGGGGTCCGGGCCTGGGGTGTGCTGGTCGGCGCCGTCACCCGGGACCCCGCCACCGGGTTCTTTCTCTTCGAGTTCGACGACGCTTGGGTTCGTCGCGGCATGGAGCTCGCCCCGTTACGCATGCCCGCCCGACGCGGTCAGTTCGAGTTCCCCGAGCTCAGCGTCGAGACCTACAAGCGGCTGCCCGCGATGTTGGCCGACTCACTCCCTGACCGCTGGGGCAGCGCCCTCGTGTCAGCCCGCCTCGAACAAGCGGGTGTGCGGCGCGAGGACATCACCTCGCTCGACCGGCTCGCCTACGCGGCCGATCGGGCGATGGGCGCCCTCGAGTACTTCCCACCCATCCTCGAGGAGGCGCATCGCGCCACCGCGATCCAGCTGTCGGACCTGGTGACCGCAGCCCGCCGGGTGATCCGACACGAGCGGGACGGCGACCAGGTGATCGCAGGGCTGCGGCGGCTCATTCAGGTCGGCACGTCCGCCGGGGGCATTCGCCCCAAAGCCGTCATCTGCCTGAACCCCGAGACCGGCGAGGTCCGCTCAGGGCAGTTCAACGCGCCACCCGGTTACCAGCACTGGCTGGTCAAGCTGGACGGCGTCGAGGACCGCGGCGATCTCGGCATCAAGATCTCGCCGGCGGCCGGTCATGGCCGAATCGAGTACGCGTACTCGCGGATGGCGGGGGCGTGCGGGATCGAGATGACCGAGTGCCGGTTGCTCGAAGAGCACGGCCGGGCCCACTTCATGACCCGGCGATTTGACCGGGGCGGTGATGGGACCAAGGTCCACACCCAGACCCTCTGCGCTCTGGACCACCTCGACTACAACCTCGCCGACACCCACGACTACGCACAGCTGTTCGACGTCATCGACCGGCTCGGCCTCGGACCCGAAGTGCGCGAGCAAGCCTTCCGCAGGGTGGCCATGAACGTGACCGGCGTGAACCGGGACGACCACACCAAGAACTTCTCGTTCTGCTGCGGTGCCGACGGGAGCTGGACGCTCGCCCCCGCCTACGACCTCACCCACGCCTACAACCCCTCCGGGCGCTGGACCCAGCGTCACCAGATGTCGGTCAACGGCAAATTCGAAGGGATCGAGCGGGCCGACCTGCTGGAACTGGCCGACCGCTTTGCGGTGCCCTCGGCCCGCCGGGCCCTCAGCGAGGTCCTCGAGACCGTCGGGCGTTGGCCCGAGTACGCCGAGGAAGCGGGGGTGGACGGAGCGACGAACGCCGAGGTCGGCCGGCGGCTCGCGGAGTTCCGGCCGATTTGAACTACTTCGTCGCCTTCAGTTCCTCGAGCACCTTGGCGGCGTGGCCGTCGGCCCGGACGTGGTACCAGGCCCGGCTGATCACCCCCCGGTCGTCGAGGAGGAAGGTCGAGCGGATCACGCCAACGGTCTTCTTGCCGTACATGGTCTTCTCACCCCACGCCCCGAAGGCCTCCATGACCTTGTGGTCGGGATCCGAGAGCAGCGGGAACTTAAGCCCGTACTTCTCGCGGAAGCGCTGATGCTTGATGGCCCCGTCAGGCGAGATGCCCACGACCTTCACCCCGGCCCGGTTGAAGGTGGTCAGGTTCTCGTTGAACTGGCAAGCCTCCTTCGTGCATCCGGGGGTGTCGTCGGCCGGGTAGAAGTAGACGACCGCCGGCTTCCCCTTCAGGTCCTTCAGGCCCACTTTCTTGCCATCCTGGTCAGGAAGCGTGAATGCCGGCGCCTTGTGGCCGGCCTCCAACTTGGCCATCGTGGTCTCCTTCCCGGGTCCCAAACGGGACATCGGCCGACTCGGCGGCCACACTAGGACCGTGACGGCAAGTCCCGCGTTCGCGTCGAGATCGGCACCTCTCTACCTCTATCCCAACCGTGCTGCGCATTGATCGACTCTCTCCACAAGAGGTCGAGCGGGCTCGCTCCATCCGGCTGCGGTCTCTCAACGAGGCTCCCGACTCGTTCGGATCGACCTACCAAGCAGAGGCCGCCTATGCCGAGAGCGACTGGCGAAAGCGGCTGGAGCGGCCCGATGCGGCGACGTTCGTGGCGTCACAGCACGGCGGCGGCGTCGGGATCGTCGTGGGGGTGGCAGATCCTTCGCACGCCGGTGTGGCGGTGCTCAATGCGATGTGGGTGCCCCCCGAGAGTCGGGGTCGTCGAGTGGGCGAGGCCCTGGTCAATGCCGTGATCGATTGGGCGCGATCGGAGGGCTGCCATGCGGTTCTCCTGGGCGTGGCCGATCAAAGCGCGGCCGCTCAGCGCCTCTACGAGCGGATGGGCCTTGTGCCGACGGGGACCGTCGGCACGCTCGCACCTCCGCGTGAGCACCTCACTCTGCACGAACGGAGACTGGAGCTCCCGGAAGCCGAATGAGACAGCCGGCCCCTCCGACGACCACACTAGGAATGTGGCGGGGTCGAGGGGACGGGGGAGCGGCACCGCGGTCCACCTGGTCGACGGCACCTACGAGCTGTTCCGCCACTTCTTCGGCCAGCCGCCCCACGCGTCCTCTGACGGCACCGAAGTAGGGGCGGCCCGGGGCGTCGTACAGACCGTGCTCACGCTGTTGGCCGACGGCGCCACCCACATCGGCGTGGCCACCGACCACGTGATCGAGTCGTTCCGCAACGAGATGTGGGCCGACTACAAGACCGGCGAGGGCGTCGACCCGCTGCTGCTGGCCCAGTTCAACCTTCTTGAGGAGGCGCTCGGTGCCTTGGGGGTCCTTGTCTGGGCGATGGTGGAGGTCGAGGCCGACGACGCGCTGGCCTCCGGCGCCGCGGTCGCGGCCGGGGACGACGCGGTGTCGCGCGTGTTCATCTGCACCCCCGACAAGGACCTGGCCCAGTGCGTCGACGGCACGAGGGTCGTGCAGCTGGACCGGCGTCGCGACACGGTCATCGACGAGGCCGGGGTCCTCGAGAAATTCGGGGTCCTCCCCGAGTCCATCCCCGATTGGCTCGCCCTGGTCGGCGACTCGGCCGATGGGTTCCCGGGGCTCCAGGGGTGGGGCAAGGTGTCGGCGTCGACGGTGCTGCGCCACTACCGGCACCTGGAGGACATCCCCGACTCGGCGCAAGACTGGGATCCCTCGGTCGGCAAGGTCCGGGGCGCGGCCGGGCTGGCTGGCCGGCTGGCCGAACAGCGCGAGCTGGCCATGCTCTTTCGCGAGCTCGCGACTCTGCGCGTCGACCGAAACCTCCTCCCGAGCATCGCCGAGCTCCGCTGGCGGGGTCCCGCCGCGGGGTTCCCGGCATTGTGCGACTACCTGCGCGACCCCGGCATGGTCCGGCGGGCCGAATCGCTCGCCGAGGGCCGCTGAAACCAGCCGTGGGCCCGGTGGCCCCTGAGTAGGGTTGACCCGTGCCTCCCGAGAAGCTTCATTGGTCCCACCTGTACCAGGAAGTGGTCACCTCCGGACTCTGCACCGGCTGCGCCGCCTGCATCGTGGTGTGCCCCTATGACGTCCTCGAGTACGACGACCAGGGCGGCCGCTACAAGCCCTGGCACGTCGACGCCGAGGGCGGACGCGAAGACTGCACCCATGGGGTGAAGGGCTGCACGCTGTGCACCCGGGCCTGCCCCCGCTTCCGGGACTGGGAGCCCGAGACCGATGCCTACCTGTTCGGACGGGAGCGCACCGAGGACGAGGTGGCCGGGATCTCGTCGTCGATCGTGCTGGCCCGGGCCACCGACCCGGCCGTGCTCGAGGTCGGCCAGGACGGCGGCTTCGTCTCGGCGCTCTTGCTCTGGTGCATGGACCACGACCAGATCGACGCGGCGCTGGTCTCGGACCTCGAGGGCGACGGCACGACCTGGCGGGCCGTCCCAGCGGTCGCCCGGACCCGCGAAGAGATCCTCGGCACTGCCGGCTCCCGCTACACCTACTGCGCCAACACCATGGCCTACGGCGAGGCGACCGGCGGCGGCGCCGAGCGCCTGGCGCTGGTCGGCATGGGCTGCCAGACCTCGGCCACCGCGATCATGTCGGCCCGCAAGGCCGGCAAGGTGGCCCGCCGGTTCAGCCTGTCGATCGGCCTGCTCTGCTCCAAGACCTTCGACGACGCGATCTTCCCGGAGCTCTTCGAGGCCCGCTACGGCCTGAAGCGCGAGGAGATCCAGAAGATGAACATCAAGGGCGTCTTCCAGCTCTGGATGCGCGACGGCTCCTACCACGAGGTCCCCCTCAAGGAGGCCCACGAGTGGACCCGGGAGGGCTGCAAATTGTGCCCCGACTTCGCCGCCGAGCACGCCGACATCTCGACCGGCGGCATCGGGGCCTTCAACGACTGGACCCTCACCGTGGTGCGGACCGACCGGGGGCGCGAGGTCATGGAGGGCCTGGTGCGTGACGGCGTCATCG
>JBOGFV010000102.1:0-2661 GCA_050743525.1 Acidimicrobiales bacterium | reverse complement strand
CGACCGAGTCGAGCCGTTGGGAGGCGTTAGCCCGTTAGCCCTCCGACGCGACTGCGTCCTTGACGCGGTCGAGCAGCCGGGCGGTGCAGCCGGAGGTCTCGAGCAACGGCGCGACCTCCTCGGCGACCACCCGGGCCAGCTCGGCGAACACCGCCGCCAGCTCGCCGTCGCCGAGTGCGACCGGCGAACCGGCGTCGCCACCGGCCCCGATGGCGGGGTGGATGGGGACCGTGCCGACCAACGGCACCCCGATCTCGGCGGCCAGCCGCTCGCCTCCACCAGAACCGAAGAGCTCGTAGCTGGTCCCGTGCTCGCAGGTGAAGTCGCTCATGTTCTCGATGACACCGGTCACCCGCAGGTAGCCGCGCCGGGCCATGTCGGCGGCGCGCGCTGCCACCATCTGGGCGGCCACCGGGGGGGTGGTGACGATGAGCAGCTCGGTGCGGGGGAGCATGCGGGCGAGGCCCATCTGCACGTCGCCGGTTCCGGGCGGGAGGTCGATGAGGAGGTAGTCGAGATCGCCCCACTCGGCGTCCTGAAGGAACTGCTGGACGGCACGGTTGAGGAGGAGGCCCCGCCACATGATCGCCCGGTCCTCGTCGGCCAGGAAGCCCATCGAGAGGACCTTGAGGAGACCGGCGCCGACGGGTCGTTCGAGCGGGATCATCTTTCCCTTGCGGGCCTCGACGCCGCCCTCCATGCCGAGGAGCCGCGGGACCGAGAAGCCCCAGATGTCGGCGTCGAGTATCCCGACCGTGAGGCCACGGTTGGCCAGCGCGACCGCCAGGTTCACCGTCACCGACGACTTGCCCACGCCGCCCTTGCCCGAGCCGACGGCCAGGATCCGGGTCTGGGCCGGGATGCCGGTGTCCGGCGCGCCCTCCCGGGCCTTCCAGCGGGCCCGGCTCATCACCTGGGCCCGGGCGGCCGCGTCCATCTCGCCCATCCGGACCTCCACCGAGCTCACCCCGGGGAGCGCCGCCACCCGGGTGGTGACGTCGTGGTCGAGTTGCCGACGCAGGGGACACCCGGCGATGGTCAGGGCCACGTCGACCCGGACCGCACCGGACGGCTCGACGACCACCCCGGTGACCATGCCGAGGTCGACGACGTTGTCGCCGAGCTCGGGGTCGATGACGGCGCGGAGGGCCTCGAGGACGTCGGCCTCGGTGGGGGGCGTGGGAACCTCGGGAGCGCTGGCCACGAGGGAATTCTAGGAGGAGGCCCGGGGTTCGGTGTCCGACCCGCAATCGGTAACATGGTGGGCACGGATCGACAAGGAGGCCGTAGATGACCCTCGCCACCTCGGTCAGCATTGGGAAGAAGAAGGACCCCGTGACCCTGAGCGACCTCGCCATGTCCAAGGTGGCCCAGCTGCTGGCCCAGGAGGACGGTGAGGGCCTCGTCCTGCGGGTCGCCGTCCGACCGGGTGGGTGCTCGGGCTACAGCTACGAGATGTTCTTCGACACCGAGGTGGCCGACGACGACGTCGTCCGGGCCTTCGGCACCGTGTCGGTGGCCGTCGACCCCACGAGCGCCGAGCTGCTGACCGGGTCGACCCTCGAATACAGCGACGGCCTCAACGACGCCGGGTTCCACATCACCAACCCGAACGCCACCCGCACCTGCGGCTGCGGGTCCTCCTTCAGCTGACCGCACCCCCGGAGGGGGACGGCGCGTCCGGGGGGCTTGCCTTCCGGCTGAACGGGCTCGAGGTCCACACCGAGGACGACCAGAGTTCACTGCTCGACGTCCTGCGCGACCGCTTCGCGTGCCGCTCGGTCAAGGACGGCTGCAGCCCCCAGGGCCAGTGCGGCTGCTGCACCGTCTGGGTCGACGGGTCCGCGAGGGTCGCCTGCGTCACCCCGGCCCGCCGGGTCGCTGGTCGCTCGGTCACCACGCTCGAGGGACTCGACCCCCAACGACGGGACCGGTGGGTCGACGCGTTCAGCGCTGCCGGCGCCAGCCAGTGCGGCTTCTGCACGCCCGGCATCCTGATGCGGCTCGCGGCGCTGGACGACAAGGCGAGCTCGGGCGACGACGCGGTTCGCTCGGCGCTGCTCGCCCACCTGTGCCGCTGCACCGGCTGGCAGAGCATTCTCGACGCCGCCCGGGCCGCGCTGGGCGGCGGCGGACCGGTCGCCGAGACGCGCGACCCGCTGTTGGCGGCCTGGCGTGCCCAGCTGGAGGGCCCCGTGTTCCAGTCGGCCGGCTCCGCCGTCGTTCGTGGCGACGGCGGATTCGCCAGTGACTCCGCCCCTGCCGACGCGCTCGTGGCGGTGCGCGACCGAGGGCGAGTGTCGACCGGCAACGGGCTTGCCGAGGCGCGCCGCGGGCTCGGCAAGACTCA
Source organism: Acidimicrobiales bacterium (assembly GCA_050743525.1). Taxonomy (GTDB): domain Bacteria; phylum Actinomycetota; class Acidimicrobiia; order Acidimicrobiales; family RAAP-2; genus Palsa-461. The sequence continues at coordinate 311 of JBOGFV010000102.1, read as the reverse complement.
GGGCCGTCGGAGCGGCCAGGCCCTCGCCTATCCGGTCGGGCTGCCCGGGGGGGAGTGGGCGCTCACGCTCGAGACCACCTGGGTCGAGCCCGCCTATCTGGAGCCCGACGCCAGCTGGTGCCGTCCCGGCGCCGAGCCGGCCTCCCCGCTCGCCAACGGCGGCGCGTTCGGCGGGAAGCGCCGCTCGCCGGTCGGGGCCGAGGCCCGGGAGCTGGCCGACGCCACCGCTCGGGCGGTGCTCGAGGTGTGGACCCGCGAGGAAGTGGTGCGCCGGGGACCAAAGCGGCCGCCCATCGCCGCCGGGGTTCGGG
>JBOGFV010000101.1:0-4716 GCA_050743525.1 Acidimicrobiales bacterium | reverse complement strand
GGCCACCTCGGCGTCGTCGCAGACGACGGCGACCGCCAGCGGGGCGGCGGCCAGCAGCACCCGGGCCGCCATGGCCTGGACGAGCGCGCGCCGCTCGTCGTCGGGGAGCGCGGTGCCGAGCCGCTGTTTGGCCGCGCCGAACGACTTCACCGGCACCAGGACCGCCGTGTGGCCGAGCGTTGTGACCTCGGTGGCCGAGCCCCTGCTGGTCGGCGCGGCGGCCTGCATCGGCCCAGTGTAAGGGGGTCCCCGTCGAGCCCTGAGGGCTGAACGCCCGCCGGTCCCTTTTCGGATCGGGTCGTAGGCTGGATTGTCGTGGGTGGCGCGGTCAGTGTCGTGGGGGCCGGCTCCTGGGGCACCGCGGTGGCGGCTCTGCTGGCCCGCCGGGGGCCGACGACGATGTGGGCCCGCTCGCCCGACCTGGCCACCGCGATCAACCGGGATCACTTCAACCGCCCCTACCTCGACGACGTGGCGCTGCCCGACGCGCTCACCGCGACCTCGGAACTTGCCGAAGCCGTCGACGGCGCGTCGGTCGTGCTGGTGGCGGTCCCCTCGCACGGCTTCCGGGCCGTCGTCGCCGATCTGGCCCCGCACCTCGGCCCCGACGTCGCGGTGGTCAGCCTGACCAAGGGCATCGAGGCCGGCACCAACCGGCGGATGTCTGAGATCGTGCGCGAGCTGCTGCCCGACAACCCGGTCGGGATCCTGACCGGCCCGAATCTGGCTCGCGAGATCGCAGAGGGCCAGCCGGCCGCCAGCGTCGTCGCGTTGGAGGACGCAGGGCTGGCCGATCTGGCCCAGGAGGCGCTGCACGGCTCCACCTACCGCGTCTACACGAGCACCGACGTCATCGGCTGCGAGGTCGCCGGAGCGGTGAAGAACGTCATCGCGGTGGCGGCCGGGATGAGCGACGGCCTCGGGTTCGGGGAGAACACCCGGGCGTTGCTGATCACCCGGGGCCTGGCCGAGCTCGGCCGGGTCGGCCTGGCCCTCGGTGGCCAGCCGCTCACCTTCGGAGGTTTGGCCGGGGTGGGGGATCTGGTCGTCACCTGCACCAGCCCGAGGAGCCGGAACCGCAGCGTCGGGCTGGCCATCGGCCGCGGCGAGCCGCTCGACGAGGTGCTCTCGGGGATGCTCATGGTCGCCGAGGGGGTGAAGACGGCCCGCCCGCTGGTGAAACTGGCTGGGGCGGCCGGGGTCGAGATGCCCATCGCCGAGCAGGTCGCCGCGATCGTGGAGGGCTCGACCACACCGCTCGACGCCCTGGTCGCCTTGATGGGGCGGGCGGCCCGGGCCGAGTGGGACGAGGACCTGCTTCGCGGGCTCCTGGGATAAGAAGAGCCGCAGAGGATCGAGATCAGAGGATCGAGAGAGGACCCCCATGAAGTACGTGAAGCTCGGCCGGACCGGCATGGACGTGTCGCGGATCTGCCTCGGGTGCATGAGCTATGCGAACGGCGCCCTGGGCGGGCACCCCTGGGCGCTCGACGAGGAGTCGGCCCAGCCGTTCTTCCGGCGCGCCATCGAGGCCGGCGTGAACTTCTTCGACACGGCCAACGTGTACTCGGCGGGCACGAGCGAGGAGTTCTTGGGCCGGGCGTTGGCCAAGTACGCCAACCGCGACGAGATCGTGCTCGCGACCAAGGTCCACGGCCAGATGCACGAGGGGCCCAACGGCGCCGGGCTGTCCCGCAAGCACATCCTCGCCCAGGTCGACCACAGCCTCCGCCGCCTCGGCACCGACTACATCGACCTGTACCAGATCCACCGGCTCGACCGCCGCACGCCCATCGAGGAGACCGTCGAGGCGCTCCACGACGTGGTGCGCTCGGGCAAGGTCCGTTACATCGGGGCCTCGTCCATGTGGGCATGGCAGTTCTCCAAGGCGCTGTACCTCGCCGACGCCCACGGGTGGACCCGCTTCGTGACCATGCAGGACCACTACAACCTGCTCAACCGGGAGGAGGAGCGCGAGATGCTGCCGCTCTGCCTCGACCAGGGGATCGGGGTCATCCCGTGGAGCCCGCTGGCCCGGGGCCGGCTCACCCGCGAGTGGGGCGAGGCCACCGAGCGGTCCGAGAGCGACGCCTTCGGCTCGACCCTGTACCACGAAGACTCCGACCGCCAGATCGTGGAGCGGGTCGGCGAGGTGGCCGCGGAACGCGGCATCCCGAGGGCGCAGGTCGCGCTGGCATGGCTGCTGTCCAAGCGGGCCGTCAGCGCGCCGATCGTCGGGGCGACCAAGCCGCACCACCTGGACGACGCCATCAGCGCCGTGGAGGTGGAGCTGAGCGACGAGGAGGTCGCAAGGCTGGAGGAGCCCTACGCCCCGCACCGGGTGGCCGGCTTCGCGTGACCGCCGCGCCGTCGGCGCGGCTCGGGGTCAGGCCGGCGGCAGGTCCAGGCGCGCCGTCGCGATCCCGAAGGGTCGGAGCGGGAAGGAGCCGTTGAACGGCTCGGTGGGGCGGCCCCGGAGGTCGACCAACCAGCCCGACCCTTCGACGAATACGGTCGTCGGGTCGGCGGTCGTGTTGAAGACCCGGACCTCGAGATGGCCGTCGGCCCGGCGGACCGAGCTCACCTGGGCGCCCTCGAGCCGCAGAGCGCTGCCGCGGGCCGCTCGGGTGCCGCCGCCGAGCGAGGTGGCGGTCTCGAGCGGGGCCACCAGGTCCTCGGCCATGGCCCACGGGTCCGTGACGTGGACGCCGATCGCGTAGGTCGTCTCGACCCTGCGGCCGACCATCTGGAGCCCCTCGACGGGGGTCAGGGGACCGGCCGGGACCGGCCGGTAGGTCATACCGACCCGCGACAGCATTCCGGTCGCGCGCACGAGGGTCATGGCCAGGGTGCGGGCGGCCGACCGGCCGGCGGTCGTCTCGATGTCGACGAGCTCGTGCTCCTGGACCCCGGCGTGGGCGACGGTGAGGCCGCCGGCGACGACGAAGTCGCGAGCGGGGAAGGTCGGGAGCCCGAACTCGTCGCTCCTCCCCTCGGCGGTGAGACCCCGGGTCACGGCCCCGAAGGCGGTGCCGGCGAAGGACTCGGCGGTCGGCTCCGGGAGCGGGAAGTGGACCCGGAGCCGGTGGTCCCGCGACGGGTTCTCGAACGCGGTGGAGACCTTCAGCACGGTCTCGTCGGCGTGCAGTTCCAGCTTGGTGGTGACGACGGCGGTGCGCTCACCCTCCCGGGCTCCCTCGACGGTGTCGGCCCGTTCGGGCCAGCGGTACTCGGCGACGATGGTGGCGCCGGCCCGGACCGGCCCCGGTTCGGCCACCTCCACCCGGACCGAGACCGGCGTGTCGACGACCGTGTCCTGACGGGGGGGCGAGTAGTTGTAGGAGTCCCCGAGGTCCCCGCCGTCGACAAGGTGGCCGAGCCCGCGGTGGCCGTCGATCGAGAAGGTCCCGTCCGACCCGTCGGCGACCACGGTCACCAGGCCGTTGGTGAGGACCACGGAGCCTTGGGGGGCGCCCGACCCCGAGTCGGCCGGCGCGGCGGAGACCGGGTGGACGAGGGCGGCCGGTTCGTAGGTCGACCACCCGAACCCCGGGACGGCCTCGACCCGGGCCACCACCTGGCGGATCGGCGGCTGGTCGAGGCGGACCCGGACCACCGCGTCGGGCCGGGCGGCCAGAAGGGCGGCCAGATTGTCCTTCTCGGCCTCGAGGGGGATGCCGGGGAGCTCCTCGGTGCCGACCGCCACGGTCACGTCGATCCCGGCCTCGTCCTCGTCCACCGTGACGCCGTGGATCCACGCGTCATCGGAGATGCGGGTGCCCTGGAGCATTCCGAGGATCGAGGCCACGGTCGAGGAGTCGAGCGTGAGGGTCCCCGGCAGGCTCGCCCGTGACGACAGCACCTGTTCGGCACCGGTGTCGCCGGGATCACCCACCACGACCAGCTCGACGACCCCCGACCTGATCCGGGCCGACGGGTTGGCCACCACCGGCCCGGGGGTGTCCATCGACCGGGCCAGCGAGTCGAGCGCCCGGCCCGCGAGCCCGTTGCCGACCCGTCGGGCTTCGGCGAAGCGCTCGTTCACGGCGTCGACGACCGCATCGACCGAACAGGCGCAGATGGAGTCGTGGGCGGCGTTGCGGACCACGTTCAACCAGGCGGTCTCGAGCAGCCGGCCCGGCCACTCACCGGGGGGAGAGAACAGCGCCGCGTATGGCTCGGCCCGGCGCTCGAGCGCGATCTCGGCCGCCGCGGCGGCGTGCTTCACGTCGACGCGGTTCGAGGTGACCCCCATCAGCATGTTGGCCCGGAACCCGGAGCGCAGCTCGCCGGGCCAGGTCGACAGGCCTTCGACGGGCGCGCCGGCCAGGTAGCGGGGGAGCGAGGTGATCACGAAGTGGTAGTCGTCCTGCTTGGCGTTGGCCTCGGCGACCAGCCGGCCGAGGTGGGGCTGGGGCGGGAGGTGGTCGGCGCCGTTCATGAAGAGGAGCTGGTCGAGGAAGAAGGTCGACCACTGCTTCTCGTAGGCGGCCGTCCGCTGGACGAGGGAACCGGCGTCGTCGGGCAGCGTCGCCGCGTTCCCGTAGCCGGTGGTGAGGTACTCGGCCCGAACCCGGGAGCCGTCGGGCGCCTCCCACCAGAAGGCGGTCTTGTCGATCTGCGACGGGACGCCCCGCCACACCACGGTGTGGGCGAACCCGCCCTCGGCCAGGATCTGAGGCATCTGGGCGATGTGGCCGAACATGTCGGGCAGGT
>JBOGFV010000100.1:0-4281 GCA_050743525.1 Acidimicrobiales bacterium | reverse complement strand
GAAGGAGACCGACCAGATCGTCAAGGGTCCGGTCATCGAGGTCGTGAAGGGCGGGCTCATCGTCGACATCGGGCTCCGGGGCTTCCTACCCGCCTCGCTGGTCGAGCTGCGGCGGGTCCGCGAGCTCCAGCCCTATGTGGGCCGGATCATCGAGGCCAAGATCATCGAGCTCGACCGCAACCGCAACAACGTCGTCCTGTCCCGGCGGGCCTGGCTGGAAGAGGCCCAGAAGGAGCAGCGCGGCGACTTCCTCACCAACCTGAAGCCGGGCGAGCGCCGCAAGGGCACGGTCTCCTCGGTCGTCAACTTCGGCGCCTTCGTCGACCTCGGCGGGATGGACGGCCTCGTGCACGTGTCCGAACTGAGCTGGAAGCACGTCGACCATCCGTCCTCGGTCGTCCAGGTGGGCGACGAGATCGAGGTCCAGGTGCTCGACGTCGACCTCGACAAGGAGCGGATCAGCCTCTCGCTGAAGGCCACCCAGGCCGACCCGTGGCAGGAGTTCGCCGACGGCCACGAGGTGGGCCAGCTCGTCTATGGCCGGATCACCAAGCTGGTCCCGTTCGGTGCCTTCGTGCAGGTGGGCGACGGCATCGAGGGTCTGGTCCACATCTCGGAGATGGCCGCCCACCACGTGGACGTCCCCGAGCAGGTGGTCAACCCGGGCGAGGAGCTGTGGGTGAAGATCATCGAGATCGACCTCCAGCGCCGAAGGATCAGCCTCTCGATCAAGCAGGCCGCCGAGGGCGGCGAGGTGTCCGAGGAGTACCGGGAGGCCTTCGGGGCCCACCAGTACGACGCCGAGGGCAACTACATCGGCAACTTCGACTACACCGAGGGCGAGTTCACCCCCGAGACCGAGGCCCAGGCCGCCTGGGCCGACTACGCGGCCGAGCACACCCCGGCGCCGGCCGAGACCGGCGCCGACGGGGGGACCGCCCCGGCCGAACCGGCACCGGCCGAACCGGCACCGGCCGAACCGGCACCCGCCGACACCCCCGTCGAGTAGCTCCGCCCCGGCGGATCTCGGGCCTCGGTGGTCGAGGGACCTTCGCCTACCATTCCGGCCGTGGACGTGGCCACCGTCGCCGAACCGGCCCGCTCGGGCACCGACGCCGGCACCACCACCCCCCGGAGCAGCACCGAGCCGGAGGACTCGACCCTCGAGGGTCGCTGGCGGACCGCCGCCATCGCCGGGGTGGTGCTCGTGGTCGTGGCGGGCCTGGTGCTGCGGTTCTGGACCCGTTCGGCGCTGTGGCTCGACGAGGCGCTGACGGTCGACATCGCCCGGCACCCGCTGAGCCAGTTGCACCACCTGCTTCGCCAGGACGGCGCACCGCCGCTCTACTACCTCCTCCTGCACCTCTGGATGAAGGCTTTCGGATCCTCGGACCTGGGGGCGCGCTCGCTGTCGGGGGTCATCTCGGTGCTGACCATCCCGGCGGCGTGGTGGGCGGGCCGCCCCTTGGGGCGCCAGAGCGCCTGGGCGTTGCTGGTGCTCGTCGCGGCGGCGCCGTTCGCCATCTACTACGGCACCGAGGCCCGCATGTACTCGCTGGTCATGCTCTTGACCGCCCTCGGGATCGTGGCGCTGACCCGGGTCATGGCCCGGCCTCGCCCCGGCAACCTGATCGCCCTCGGGCTCGTCGTAGCCGGCCTCCTCTACGCCCAGTACTGGGCGATCTATCTGGTCACCACGCTGGCGGTGTGGCTGCTGTGGCAGGGCCGCAAGGGCCAGCCCGACGCGAGGCGACGGACCACCGCCCGCTGGTCGTTCGGGGCCCTGGCGGTTGGGTGCCTCGCCTTCGTGCCGTGGCTGCCCACCTTCTTCTTCCAGTCCCGCCACACCGGGACCCCGTGGGCGGTGGCCGGCAACTTCGGGGCCATCGTGAGCGCGTTGACCGGCTTCACCGACAACCAGGCCACCCTGTCGACGGTGGGCTCCAACCAGGGCCGGCTGCTCGCGGTCGTCTACCTGATCCTCGCCTTCCTGGCCGTCTTCGGGGTGGCTCGGGACCGCTGGCACATCGAGCTCGACCTCCACACCCGGCCGCGCTCGCGGGCCGTCGCCTTCGTGGTGTTCGCGACCCTGGTGGTGGCGGTCGGGGGGGGTCTTCTGACCAAGAGCGGCTACTCCAACCGCTACGCGGCGGTGGTCTTCATCCCGTTCCTCATCCTGGTGGTGATGGGGGTGATGACGCTGCGCGACGCCCGGGCCCGGGCCGTGGGGCTGGCCCTCGCGGCAGTGGCGGGTCTGGCCGTGGCCGGCCAAAACGTCACCACCCAGCGCACGCAGGCATCGGCGGTGGCATCGGTGCTGACCGCCCAGGCCAGGCCGGGCGACGTGGTCGCCTTCTGTCCCGACCAGCTGGGCCCGGCCGTGTACCGGTTCACCGAGCAGTCCGGCTACCGACAGCTCACCTACCCGCGCTACGCCAATCCGGGCATCATCGACTGGATCGACTACAAGGCGGCGATCCGTCGATCGTCGCCGAGCGCCTTCGTCAGCGCGGTCCAGGCCGAGGCCGGCTCGTCGCACACCATCTGGCTGGTCTGGGCGTCGGGCTACCAGGGCTACGGGACGCGCTGCGAGCAGATCGCGACCCAGCTGCTCGACGCCCCCGGCTACGGCGGCCGGACTTGGGTGACTCAGCGGGCGACCAAGTACTACGAACCGATGGACCTCACGCAGTACGTGAAGCTGCCGACCAAGCAGGCGTCGACCGCCGGCACGTGACCGTCGCGCCGGCCCGGCCGGCCGAGCGAGCGCGCCGCGGGCTCCGGCGCGCCTGGCGCGCGCTCACGCCGGCGCTCGTGCCCTTCGTGGTCGCCCGTGGCATCGTCCTGTCGGCGCTGGCCTTCGGCCACCTCTTCGTCTCGAGGGTCCACCCGGCCGCGAGCCAGGTCCTCATGGCGGGCCGCTCGCCGGAGGCGGGGGTGGCCTTCCGAGTCCACCAGGGCCTTCTCGCCTGGGACGCCGGCTTCTACGAGTCGATCGCCCGCTTCGGCTACCGGCCGTTCGGGCACGGGGCGCTCCGGTTCTTCCCGCTCCTCCCGCTGACGGCCCGGGGCCTCGCGGGGCTGCCCGGCATCTCGGCCGGGACCGCCATCGTCGTCATCGCCAACGTCGGCGCGCTGGTCGGCACCGCCCTCCTGGTCGCGCTGGTGCGCCGGGAGACCGGCGACGACGGGCTGGCCCGCCGGACGGCCTGGCTGTTCTCCTTGGCCCCGCCGGCCTTCTGCCTGGTCCTCGGGTATGCCGAGGGCCTGCTGCTCGTGTTCACGACCGCGACCTTCTTGTGCCTGCGGCCGGTCGCCGGACGCCGACCGGCGTGGTGGGCGGCCGCCCTCTTCGGCTACGCGGCCGCGCTCACCCGACCCGTCGGGGTGCTGGTGGTGCTGGCGGTGGCGGTCGAAGCATGGCGGCACCGCCGGGCCGCAGGCGCCGAGCGGGTCGCCATCGCGGTGGCCCTGCTCGGCCCGCTCGCCGGGCTGATCACCTTCCTCGGGTGGTCGGACGGCGCGTTCGGCGACTTCTTCCTCCCGCTCCGGGTCCAGACCTCCTCGGTCCACCACGGTGGGTTGGCCGACCCGTTCACCACGCTGTGGCACGACGCCCAGAGCGGCGTGCTGCACCACCACTTCGGCACCGGCCTGCACGTGCCCTGGGTGGTCCTGGTGGTGGTGGTGCTGGTGGCGGTGTGGTGGCGCCTGCCGGCCTCCTACGGCGCGTTCGCGACCGGGATCGTGCTGGTGGCCGTGAGCGGGACCAACCTCGACTCCTTTGAGCGCTATGCGTTGAGCGCCTTCCCGCTCGTGATCGCGGGCGCCATGGGCCTGCGCTCGGCCCGGGTGGAGCGGGTCGTCCTGACCCTCTCGGCGGCCGGCCTGTTCGCGTACTCCCTGCTCGCGTTCCTGAATTTGTCGGTGCCGTGAGCAGCGGGGCAGCCGTCCCCATCCACTAACCTCGCTGCCGAACGCGGGACCGCCGGCCCGGCGAGCACCCGTCGCCCGGCCGGCGGCGAAGGGAAGGCTGTTGAGCACACCACCGACGAGCGCTCCGGGCGAGCACGGCGCGGGCGCGCCCAGCCCCGAGGCGCCGGTGGTGGTGATCGGGGCCGGCCCGGCCGGCCTCACCGCCGCCTACCAGCTGGTCAAGGCGGGCGACCCGGTGGTGGTGGCCGAGGCCGACGACCAGGTCGGCGGGATCAGCCGCACGGTCGAGCGGGACGGCTGGCGCTTCGACATCGGGGGCCACCGCTTCTTCACCAAGGTCCAGCC
>JBOGFV010000099.1:0-10090 GCA_050743525.1 Acidimicrobiales bacterium | reverse complement strand
TCTTCGAGGTCCGCCGGTGACGGTTCTGCGCTCCGGGGTCGCCACCGATATCGGGCGGGCCCGGGACAGCAACGAGGACCGGGCCGCCGCCGGGGACACCTTGTTCGCGGTGGCCGACGGCATGGGGGGTGCCCGAGGTGGCGAGGTCGCTGCCCGGATGGCCGTCGAGACCCTCCAACGGGCCTACGACCGCAACCCCACCATCGCGGGTTTGCGGGAGGCCTTCGTGGCCGCCAACACCGCCATCTGGGATCAGAGCCTGCGCACCGAGGAGCTCCATGGGATGGGCACGACGCTCACGGCGGCCGGGCTGACCGTGGGTCCCGACGGCCGGGACCTCATGTGCCTGGCCAACGTCGGCGATTCCCGCGCCTATCTCATGTCGAGCGGCCAGGTTCGCCAGATCACCGCCGACCACAGCCTCGCCGAGGAGCGGGTCCGCCACGGCGAGATGACCGAGGCCGAGGCCGAGGTGCACCCGCACCGCCACATCCTGACCAGGGCGCTCGGAGTCGGCGCCGAGGTCGCGGTCGACCTGTGGGAGCTCCACGTGAAGACCGGCGACCGACTCCTGCTCTGCAGTGACGGGCTCACCAACGAGGTTGGCATCGAGCAGATCGGCCAGGTCCTCAGCTCGGTGAAGGACCCCCGCAAGGCCGCCCGGGCGCTGGTCGACCGGGCCAACGCCCACGGGGGGAGCGACAACGTGACCGTGGTGGTGGTCGACGTGCTGGTCGGGGAGGACGGACCGCCCGTCCCGTCCTCGGTGTCCCGGGTCTTGATCTCGGAGGCCGGCACCGAGAGCTCGCCGGAGGCCGCCCCCCCCGGCGCCGCGGTGATGGTCGAGGCCCCGACGGTCACCCAGGCGGTCGCCGCCTCGCCCACCAACGGGACGACCGGGGAGATGTTCGTGGCCTCGCCGACCTCGGTCGGGGTCCAGACCCTGCCGCCCCGCCAGTACCGGGAGGAGATCCCCGAGCTGGCCCCGCCACCCCGCGAGCCGCGGCGCGACCGCCGTCGGCGGCTCGGGATCCCCCGCCGGGTCACCGTCCGGGTCGTCCTCTTCATCCTCCTGCTGCTGGCCGTGCCGGCCGGCGGGATCGCGGTGGTGCGCTGGTACTCGACGGACAACTGGTATGTGGCCATCGACCACGGCCGTCTGGCCGTCTACCAGGGCCGCCAGGGCGGGTTCCTCGGCTTCGAGCCGAAGCTCCTCGACCTGACCGGCGTCACCACCTCCGAGATCCTCTCCTACCGCCTGCCGGTGCTGAGGCACACGGTGAACGAGCCGTCGCTGCAGGCCGGCGAGCGCTACATCGCCAACCTCCACGAGGAGTTCATCGCCCAGCAGAACCAGACGCCACTGGGCCAGGAACGCTAGGTGGGCCGCCGCATCCGCTGGCTCGGCTTGGTGCTCATCGTGTGCTTCGGGCTGGTCATCGTGCAGCTGACCAACATCCAGTTCCGCCAGGCCTCCGCACTGGCCCACTCGCGGGACAACCCGGTGAACCGGGCCCACAATTTTGACAACCAACGGGGCAACATCTTCGCCGAGGACGGGACGTTGCTGGCCGACTCGGTCCGCATCGCGCCGAAGGGCGCCCCGACCTACCGGTGGCAGCGCCAGTACCCGACCAAGTCGCTCTTCGCGCAGATCGTCGGGACCTGCTCGCCTGTTTACTGCGACACCGGGGTCGAGGCCTACTACAGCAGCCAGCTGGGCCTGCACAAGCAGTCCGCGCAGACCCTGAGTCAGCTCCTGTCGCCGCCGCCGCCGACCACCGACGACATCACGCTCACGGTCAACCCGCGCCTCCAACAGGCGGCGCTGCAGCAGCTGGCCAACCTGCCCGGACCCAACCGGGACGGCGCGATCGTGCTGATCAACCCACACACCGGCGCGATCATCGCGATGGCCTCGAGCCCCAGCTACGACCCGACCCCGCTCGTCTCGACCGACTTCAAGAGCGAGACCTTCGCCCGCAACGCCACCCTGGTGCCCGATGGCGAGGGCTTCAAGCCGCTGTACTCGATCGCTAGCTACTACCCGATCCAGCCGGGGTCGACCGCCAAGGTCATCACGACCGCCGCGATCTACAACCTCGACCCGTCGCTGGCGACGTACAATTTCCCGACCGCCGCCTGCCTCACCAACATCCCGGACACCAACCAGCAGATCTGCAACGACGCCGACACGGCCTCGGCGGCCAGCGCCTGCGGCGGCACGATCATCCAGATGCTCCCGGCGTCCTGCGACCCCGGCTACGCCAAGCTCGGCTTGCTGCTCGGCGGCGACACCCTCGCCCAGCAGGCGGCCGGCTTCGGCTTCAATGCCGTCCCGCCGCTCGACCTGCCCGCCGGCTACGTCCAGGCGTCCCCGTACCCGACGGCCCAGGAGCTCAGCCCGGGCGGGAACCCGGGCATCCCGGGCCAGGCCTACTCGGCCTTCGGGCAGCAGGACGTGCTGTCCACCGCCCTGCAAAACGCCCTGGTGGCCGCGGGGATCGCCAATGGGGGAGCGGTGATGGCGCCCCACTTCCTGCAGAAGGTCACCGACGCCCAGGGCCGGGTGGTCGAGACCTACCAGCCCCGGGTCTGGAAGCAGGCCATGTCTCCCGGAGCGGCGTCCCAGGTCATCCCGCTGATGCAGGCGGTGGCGACCTCGGGGACGGCGTCGGGGGACGGGTTCCCCCGGGCCCTCAACGTGGCGGTGAAGACCGGCACCGCCCAGGTGGGGACGCCGATCACCTCGGTCGCCGACTGGATGATCGGGTTCGCCCCGGCCAACGACCCGAAGATCGCGATCGCCGTGGTCGTCCCGTTCCAGCCCCTCTCGACCCAGGGCGCCTCGATCGCCGGCCCCATCCTGCGCAACATGCTCGTGGCGGCGCTCGGGTGATTCGCCGGGCCCATCGTGAAGCAGATGCTTGAGGACGCGCTCGGATGATCCGCCCAGGCCAGAGGCCCGTCCGCGCCCCTCGAGCGCCCATGGCGCCGTACGGCGCCGCGTAGGCTCTGACCTGCCGTGCAGCCCGTCGAAGTGCCCCGCGTCTTTTCGGAACGCTACGAGCTGACCCATCTGATCGCGCGGGGCGGCATGGCCGAGGTCTACCGGGCCCGCGACCGCCTCTTGGACCGGCCGGTCGCCCTCAAGGTGCTCTTTCCCGAGCTCTCGGTCGACCGTGCCTTCGTCGAGCGGTTCCGGCGGGAGGCCCAGGCCGCCGCCAAGCTCTCCCACCCCAACATCGTCCCGGTGTTCGACTGGGGCGAGGACGCCGGCTCCTACTTCATCGTCATGGAGTACATCGACGGCCGCCCCCTCTCGGCGGTCCTGCGCGAGACCGGGCCGCTCGAGGCGTCCCGGGCCGCCGAGATCACCTCGCAGGTCGCCGCAGCGCTCGCCTCGGCCCACCGCCACGGCGTGGTCCACCGGGACATCAAGCCCGGCAACGTGCTCATCACGAGCGACGGGCAGGTCAAGGTCACCGACTTCGGCATCGCCCGCGCCATCAACACCGAGGAGAGCCTCACCCAGACCGGCGCGGTCATGGGTACGGCCACCTACTTCTCGCCCGAGCAGGCCGAGGGCATGGGGGTGGACGCCCGCACCGACATCTACTCGCTGGGCGTGGTCCTCTTCGAGATGCTGACCGGCCGGCCGCCGGTCCTCGGCGACACGCCGGTATCGGTCGCCTCGAAGCACGTCCGGGACATCCCGCCGACCCCGCGCGAGCTGCTCGAGACCATCCCGGTGGAGCTCGAGGCCGTGACCATGAAGGCGATGGCCAAGGTCCCGGACCAGCGCTACCCGAACGCCGAGGAGTTCCGCGCCGACCTGCTGCGCTTCATCGAGGGCCAGCCGGTCGAGGCCGGCCCCCCCAACGGCGCCGGCGCCACGACCGGGATCATGGGTGCGATCGCGGCGACCGAGTCCGTCTCGACGGTCCAGCGGACCCAGGCGTTCCCGCGCCCGGGTCGCAAGCGCGAGACGACGGGCCAACGCCGCCGAGGGGGCTGGGGCTGGCTCGCGCTGCTGGCGGTGCTGCTGGCCGGGGTGGCGGTCGTCGCCTACCTCCTCGTCAGCACCTTCACCGGGGGGTTCGCGCTCCCCAACGTCGTCGGCAAGCCGGAGGCCCAGGCCGAACAGGTCTTGACCTCCAAGGGCCTGGTCATCGGGACCACCACCAACAGGGCCGACCCGTCGGCGGCCGGCACGGTCCTGAGCACCAATCCGCCGGCCGGCACCCACGTCGCCAAGAAGGCCGTGGTGAGCCTGGTGGTGAGCGCGGGCGAGGTGGAGGTGAAGGTGCCATCCGTCGTCGGTGACGAGCTCGGCAGCGCCGAGGCGACGATCACGAACGCGGGGTTGAGCTACAAGGTGAGGTTCGTCGCCAGCGGGGCCCAGCAGGGCGCCGTGCTGTCCCAAGATCCGCCGGCCGGCGCGTCGATCCGCAAGGGGCGCACCGTCACGATCTCCATCCCCGAGCCGACCAACCAGGTCCAGGTGCCGAACCTGACCGGGCTGAGCGCCCAGGCGGCGGCGGCCCAGCTCAGTGCCACGAGCCTGAGCGTCGGCTCGCAGGCGAACGCCTGCTCGAACTCGTTCCCGGCCAACGAGGTGTCCGGCTCGAGCCCGGCGGCCGGCACCGAGGTGGGGCGGAACAGCCAGGTCAACCTGACGATCTCTTCGGGCCCCTGCCAGGTGGTGGTCAGGAGGGTGGTCGGGGAGAGCTCCAGCCAGGCGACGAGCGACCTCCAAGGGCAGGGGCTCACGGTCGCAGCCGATTCCACCCAGACGTGCGACCCGTCCAACAATGGCAACGTCGTCGCCCAGAGCCCCCCGGGCGGCACCCAGGTCACGTTGCCGGCCACCGACACGATCACGGTCTGCAGCTCACCAGTCTCGACGACCACGCTTCCGGCCGGGCCGTAGGGGCCGCTGGCGGCACCGAACGCTTGGCGTCAGGCTGATCCGGTGGCCGACGAACCGTTCCCGCTCCCCAACGCCACGGTCGAGCTGCGTCCTCAGGTGGCCCTCGTGACCGGCGCGACCTCGGGCCTGGGCCGCCAGCTCGATAGCACGCCCCTCTACCTGGTCGCGCCGTCGCCGGAGTTCGTGAACGGCACCGTCGTGAAGGTCGACGACGGCCAGGAGCCGCGCTGAGCCGAGCGCTCAGGCGGCGGCGAGCTGGCCGAGGAAGTTCTGGAGGAGGGCCGGGCCGCTGGCGGTGAGCACCGACTCGGGGTGGAATTGGACCCCCTCGACCGCCAGCGACCGATGGCGGAACCCCATCACCACCCCCTCATGGGTCCTGGCGGTGACCTCGAGCTCGTCGGGAACCGACTCGGGCTCGATCACGAGCGAGTGGTAGCGGGTGGCCACGAACGGATTGGGCAGGCCCGCGAAGACGCCCTTCTCGTCGTGGTGGATCTGGGAGGTCTTGCCGTGCATGAGGGTCGGGGCCGACACGGTCCGCCCCCCGAACACCTCGCCGATGCATTGGTGGCCGAGGCAGACCCCGAGGATCGGGATGCGGCCGGCGAAGGTGGAGATGACCTCCATGCTGACCCCGGCCGACTCGGGGCGTCCCGGGCCCGGGGAGATGACGATCGCGTCGGGGGTGGCCGCCTCCACCCCGGCGGTGTCGATGGCGTCGTTGCGGTGGACGACCGGCTCGGCCCCGAGCTCGCCCAGCTCCTGGACCAGGTTGTAGACGAACGAGTCGTAGTTGTCGATGAGCAGGACCCGGGCGCCCATGGTGGCCGCCATGGTACTCAGTGCCATTGGATCGCTAGTGTCGAGGCTCGTGGCTCCCCGAACCAAGTCCGAGTCGGGCCGCGTCACCCGCAAGGACGCGAAGTCCACCGCGTCGAAGCGGGCCCCGGGGAGCGGCGGCGTCGGCCGCTATACCCACGCCGAGGTGAGCGGCCGCTACACGCGCCCGATCCCGAAGAACGTCAAGCGCAGCCACCGGCTGTTCGGGCCCGCGATCTTGTTCCTGATGATCTTCGGGATCCTGATGATCCTCTTGAACTACCTGACCGTCCTGCCGGGGGCGGTGTCGATCTGGTACCTGATCTCGGGCCTCGTCATCATCTTCGTCGCCTTCTTGATGGCGACGAGGTACCGCTGAGCGGGAGGCCTACCCCAGCCGCTCGATGATGCAGGCGTTGGCCAAGCCGCCGCCCTCGCACATGGTGAGCAGCCCGTAGCGACCGCTGGCCCGCTCGAGCTCGTTGAGCAGCGTGGCCAGCAGCTTGGCCCCCGACGCGCCCAGCGGGTGGCCGAGGGCGATGGCCCCACCGTTCACGTTCACCTTGTCCATGTCCGGGTGGAGCTCCTTCTCCCACGCCAAGACGACCGACGCGAAGGCCTCGTTGATCTCGACCGCGTCGATGTCGTCGATGGAGAGCTTGGCCCGCTCGAGGACCATCTTGGTCGCCGGGATGGGCCCGGTCAGCATGGTCACAGGGTCGGCACCGGTCACCGCGAAGGCGACGAAACGGGCCCGGGGGGTGAGCCCCAGCGCTGAGGCCCTCTCCTCGCTCATGATCAGGGCGCCAGAGGCGCCGTCGGTGATCTGGGAGGAGGTGCCGGCGGTGATCTTGCCGTCCTCCTTGAAGGCCGGCTTCAGGTTGGCCAGCGTCTCGACCGTCGTGTCGGGCCGGATGCCCTCGTCGGTCTTGATGGTCTCGGCGGTGTCGTTGCCGTCGTCGTCGCGGATCGGGACCTCGATGATCTCGTTCTCGAAGCGGCCCTCGGCGGTCGCCTTGGCCGCCCGCTGCTGGCTCCGGGCCCCGAAGGCGTCCAGGTCCGCACGGGAGAGGCCCCACCTGTCGGCGATCATCTCGGCGCCGATGCCCTGGCTGACCAGCCCGCCGCCCTCGGCGTAGCGGGCCTGGACCCGGGGGCCGAAGGGAAAGCCGACCTCGCGGACGATCGAGGAGCCCATCGGGACCCGCGTCATCACCTCGATGCCGCCGGCGATCGCGATGTCGTAGGCGCCGGCCATGACCCCCTGGGCCGCGAAGTGGACGGCCTGCTGAGACGACCCGCACTGGCGGTCGACCGTGGTGGCCGGCACCGACTCGGGCCAGCCCGCCGCCAGGACCGCAGAGCGGCCGATGTTGAGGGACTGCTCGCCGACCTGCATGACGCAGCCGGTGATCACGTCGTCGACCTGGGCCGGGTCCAGCCCGTTGCGGGCCTGCAGGGCCTTGAGCGGCTCGGAGGCCAGGTCGACGGCGTGCCAGTTGCGCAGCTTGCCGTTGCGCTTGCCCCCGGCGGTCCGAACGGCGTCGACGATCACGGCGGTGGTCATGGAATCTCCTTCCGGCGGGCCGGCAGAACCCCAGCCACGAGTGCCGTCATGCTACCCGTCGACCTTGGGAATCCTCCAGGCCCACGGCTAGCCTCCGGCCCGATGACCGACACCGCGGGGGAGGCCCAGACGGGCCGCAACATGGATCGCTGGCTGGGTGACGGCGGCATGCCAATCATCGGCCAGGTCGGGGCGTCGCTCGAGTCCTACGGGGTCGACGGCGAGGACCTTGGCTGGGTGGAAGGCTCGTTCAGCCCCACCGAGCTGGCCTGCAACACCGGCGGGATCGTCCAGGCCGGGGTGCACTCGCTGCTCCTCGACGCCTGCATCAACTTCGCCATCAACGCGGCGCTGCCCCGGGGCGACCGGGCCCGGGCCACCCTCGAGCTCAAGACCGAGACCATGCGCCCGGCCGCGCCCGGCACCACCTATCGGCTGCGGGGCCAGGTGGTCCGGATGGCCAAGCAGGTCGCCTACGGCGAGGCCACCCTGCGGGACCCCGACGGGGAGCTGTTCACCAGGGCGACCGGCACCTTCCTCCTGTACCGGGCCGCGGCCGAGGGGGCCGGTTCCTAGCCCTCAGTTGCCGAGGTGGTCGGCCGGGACGGTGCCCAGCCGGCCGGCCTGGAAGTCCTCGTAGGCCTGGGCCAGCTCGGCCCGGGTGTTCATGACGAAGGGCCCGTAGGCGGCCACCGGCTCCCGGATCGGGGCGCCCCCCAGGATCAGCACGTCGAACGACGCGCTGTCGGCGTCCTGGGCCGGGTCGGCGTCGAGCACGATCGCGTCCCCGGGCCCGTGGACGGCCAGCTGGCCCATCTGGAAGGGCCGACGGTCCTCGCCGACCGTGCCCCGGCCGCCCAGGGCGTAGGCGAGGGCGTTGAACTCGGGCGCCCACGGCAGCACCAGGCGGGAGCCCGGTGACAGGGTGGCGTGGACCAGCGCGATGGGCGTGTGGGTGACGCCCGGGCCGCGGTGGCCGGCGACCTGGCCGGCGATGATCCGGACGAGCGACCCGCCGTCGGCCGAGGCCAGCAGCGCGGCCGCCCCCGGCTCGATGTCCTGGTAGCGCGGGTTGGTCATCTTGGAGGCGGACGGCAGGTTGACCCACAGCTGAATGCCGTGGAAGAGGCCGCCCGAGAGCACGAGCGACTCGGGCGGCTTCTCGATGTGCAGGATCCCCGAGCCGGCCGCCATCCATTGGGTGGCGCCGTCGGTGATGATCCCGCCCCCGCCGATGGAGTCCTGATGCTGGAAGATCCCGTCGATCATGTAGGTGACGGTCTCGAACCCCCGGTGGGGATGCCAGGCCGTGCCCTTCGGCTCACCCGGCCCATAGTTGACCTCGCCCATCTGGTCCATGTGCACGAACGGGTCGAGGTCGGCCAGCGAGACACCGGCGAAGGCGCGGCGGACGGGGAAGCCCTCGCCCTCGAAGCCGGACGGAGCGGTGGTGACGCTCTTCACCGGGCGGATCCGCGTCGAGGCGGGGTCGGGGAGCTCGATGCGCGGGAGGACGAGCAGATCGTCGACGGTGACAGCGGGCATGGCTACCTTTCTCGTCCGCCGCAATAGCGGACACGAGGTCAAACGCCGGCTCGGTGTCGCCGATTCCCGGCGCCGATCAGGCAGCAGCCCCGACGTTCTCCACGGCGTAGAGACGCCAGGTGCCCGGCACGCCGCGCAGCTCGTGCTCGCCCCGGTCGATGAAGCCGATGCCCGAGCCCAGGGCGAGGTCCCGGACCGTTGATGACACCAGGATCTCGCCGGGCGCGGCGCTGGCTGAGACCCGCTGGCCGATGTGGAGGGCGATCCCGCTCAGGTCCTGTTGGCGCCCCTGGAGCTCCCCGGTGTGGATGCCGCTCCGGAGTTCGAGCTGAAGGGTGGCCACTCCCTGGCGGATCGCCTCGGCGTACCGGACGGCCTCGGCCGGCGATTGGAAGGTCGCCACCACTTCGTCGCCCTTGGTGAACAGCTTCTGGCCGCCGTGGGCCGCGAGCTCCCGGTCCAGCACGTATTCGAAGCTCCGGAGCATCTCGTGCCACTTGCCGTCGCCGACGGCGGCGGCCTTCTGGGTGGACCCCACGATGTCGGAGAAGACGGCGGTGAGGATCATCCTCTGGCCGGCCCCGCCGCCGATCGCCCCGGCCGAGTCCGGATGGTCGAGCACGTAGTCCCGAGCCGGGTGGGCGCGGCCGCCGCGAAGCCGGCCGAAGACGGTGAGGCCGGTGGCGAACCACACCCACTCGGGCCAGAACGACCCGTGTGCCCCGGTCACGGCCCAGATCCCGGTGCAGATGATGCCGGGCGTCGCGATCTGCAACAGCCGACGGCCCTGGCGGGAAAGGTGCCGCCGGGCCCGGACCGGGGGAGCCGGGGACTTTGGGAGGCCCCGGAAGACGTGCTCGAGGTCAGCGTCGGTGCGGGCCGCGTAGACCTCGTCGAGACGGGCCGAGGTCTCCTCGAAGTCAAGGCGGCCTTCGCCGAAGAAGGCGTTGATCCGCTCGACCGCCTCGTTGCGGTCGGCATCCGAGATTCGGATCGGCTCGGGCAGGTCCCCGCGCGCGTCAGGCGACAACATGGCCAGGAGTATCGCGCAGGGTCGTTCGGACGGCTCCCGGACCCTGCGCTACTCGCTGACCCCCTTCGGAGCGCCCTGCCGCATGAATCCGAACATGTAGCCGGCCACCCGCCGCATCTGGATCTCCTCGGACCCCTCGGTGATCCGGTAGCGGCGGTGGTGCCGGTAGAGGTGCTCGAACGGTTCGTGC
>JBOGFV010000098.1:0-7160 GCA_050743525.1 Acidimicrobiales bacterium | reverse complement strand
CCGGCGCCCAGACGACGACCACCACCACGACGAACCCCACGACGCCGGCCACTCCGAGCTCGGTGCCGAAGGGGGGTGGGTGCGGGAAGGGGGCCGCTCCAGGCTCCCGGGCGCTCACGGTGCGCCTCGGCGGGCTAGCCCGCACGGTGATCGTGCACGTGCCGGTCGGCTACTCCGCCCGGGCCCGCGTCCCCCTGGTCCTCAATCTGCACGGCAGCGGGAGCACCGCCGCGCAGCAGGAGGTCTTCACCGGCATGGACGGCGAGGCCGACCTCGCCGGGTTCATCGTCGCCTACCCGCAAGCCAAGATCCTCAACGGAACCGGCTTCGACTGGAACATCGCCGGGGTGCCGCTCGCTCAGGGGGCGAAGGAGCCGGCCCACCCGGTCGACGACGTCGCCTTCCTCAGCCTCCTGGTCGGCAACCTGGAGCGCCGTTACTGCGTCAACTCGGCCCGCGTCTACGTGACCGGGTTCTCGGGGGGCGCTCGAATGGCCAGCGAGCTGGCCTGCGACGACTCGAACATCTTTGCGGCGGTGGCTCCAGTCAGCGGGCTGCGCAAGCCCGACCCGTGCCCGTCGGTGCGCTCGATGCCGATCCTCTCGTTCCACGGGACGGCCGACCCGATCGACCCCTATGGCGGCAACGGCCAGCCCTACTGGACCTACTCGGTCCCCGCCGCGCTCAAGGACTGGGCGGCCCAGGACGAGTGCCACGGCGGGCCCGTCACGACCCGCCCGGGCCCGGGCGTGACCCTGACCCGCTATGGCCACTGCCCCGGCAAGGCGGTCGTCGAGCTCGACACGATCAGCGGCGAGGGCCACGAGTGGCCCGGCGGTCCGCCACTGCCAGCCCGGCTCACCAAGGTGCTCGGGCCGCAGTCCGACGTGATCGACGCCGACGCGATCATGTGGTCCTTCTTCTCGGCCCACCCGCTGCGGTGAGCATCAGCCGAGTGGCACCGACGCCTTCAGGTCCGACACCGAAATGGTGAAGGTGCCGTTGGAGGGGCGGTAGAAGGGCCCGTTGTTCCCCACCAGCTCAAGCTCGAGGGTGTGCCGGGGCGCGACCAGATAGTCGTTGGGGGGGAGCTGGAGGGTCATCTGCTCGCTGGCGGCCGCGGTCGGCGCGGTGCCGGCCGACTGGTTGACCGAGGGGCGGTACACCCCCATCTCGACGATCTGGCGGGTGGCGCCACCCGGCGCCACGTCCCAGAGCCGGCCGACCAGCTCGGGGTAGGTCCCGGTCACGGCCAGCTTGGCCTTGATGGTGACGCCGCCCAGGACGTGCAGGCCGTTGGCGCCGGCCGGGATGGAGTAGGTCGCGGTGCCGGGCTCGGTGGCCGCGGGCAGGCCGTCGCACAGGGGCTGGGACACGCCGTCGAGGGCGGTCGCCACGCCTGGATCGCCGCCGGTCGAGGTCACCTGTCGGGCCGCCGTCCCCGAGATGGTGGTCGAGCCGGTCTGCAGGGCGGCCCACGTGGCCGCGTGCACGGTCGAGCCCGAAGGCGCGGTGCGCGGACAGGTCTGGGCCCGGACCAACACGCCCGTCTTCGGGGTGGCGTGCCGCTGGACGACGGAGTTCAAGAAGGCGATGCCGGTCAGGTTGTTGAACGCGACGTCGAGCGGCTTGCTCTGGGCCCACGGGTGGCCGACGTCGTCGAAGATCATCAGGAGCGGGCTCTTGGAGCCGGCCGCTTTGGCCGCCGCCGCGTAGTGCAGCGCCTCGTTGATCGGGAAGAGGCTGTCGGTGAGCCCGCTCTGGATGGCGGTCGGGGCCGGCCCGCCCTTGGGCATCGGGATGCCGATCGCCGACTTGTAACGCTGCAGGTCGACCAGCGCGTTCGACTCGCCCGCCCGGAACGGCTCACCGGCCACCGTGTCGGCCTCCCAGGTGGTGAGATCGGCGGTCGGATCGGCGCCCGGGGGCGAGAGGAATCCGGCCCCGTTGGCCGCCGAGTACAGGACCGCGTCCCACTCGCCCTTGGCCACCCCGGCCGGGACCTGGTCGGCCCGGGCCGAAGTGTCGGCACCAGTGGACAGGCGACCGTTCGGGACGAGGGAGGTGTCGAGGTCGAACCACGGCCACACCGCGTAGGCGGCCGCCACCGTCATCGAGATGTGCCGCTTCGGGCTGACGAACGGGACCAGCTTGCCGCTCAGCAGCTCGGTCCGGTTCTTGAGGGTGGCGAGCTCGAGCGACTGGCCGCCCCCGTAGGAGACGCCGGAGACGGCGATCCCGGGCCGCGCGTAGCCCTCGTCGACCAGCAGGCCGGCCAGGTACTGGGTGTCTCGGGCCTCGTAGCGCTGGTCGGCCAGCTCCACCCAGCCCTTGTCACAGGCCGGCGTGTTGGCCCGCGCCGCCGCGTTGCCGCACGAGTTCCCGAATCCTCGGGCGCTATAGGTGAGCACCGCCCATCCCTGCGTGGCCAGCGTCACGTTGTCGATTGCGCCGTTGTCGCTGTCGGACTCCATGTTGGTCTTGTTGCCGGCCAGACCGTGGAGCAGGACGATCAGCGGGTAGGGGGCTTTGCCGGTCGCAGGAAGGGTCAGGTCCACGTCGATCGGCACGCCGTCGAAGCTCGGGACCCGGCGGTCCTGGCCGCCCACCAGGCCGCCCTGGCAGAACGTGACCCCGTCCTTGGGCCCACAGACGAGCCCTCCGAACGGGGGTGCAGCGGTGGCGCTTGCCGCGGTCGCGGGTCCACCGGACAGGAGCGGGCTGCACAGGACGGCCAGGATCACCGCGCTCCCGAGCGCGACCCTCCGAGAGCAAAGGTGTGCGGACGCGGAACGAGCGCGGGATCGGTGCGGGGTCATTCGCGATCTTCCCTACCGACCCCCGACGTGTCAACCGGGGACAGCGCGGACGATCAGCTACCGCCGGTCGGATGTCGTTGCGGCGAGGCGGCCACGCCCGGCCCGCGCACCCTCCCCGAGGCAATGGCGGAGTTGACCGCGGACCGGAACCGGCCCGGCCCCCACGTGCGGGCTCGCACGACCCGGGCGAGCTCCACCGCGCTCGTGGGGCCGCTGTGCTCGAGCGCCGCGACAATTCGGTCAACCTCCGGGCGAACATAGGGGTCGGACCGCTCGAACTGCCCGGTCTCGAGCGGCTCCAGAACCAGCTCCACACCAAGGACATCATGGCCACCCAGACGGCGGTGTTGGCCGCCCCGACCATCTACGTGAGCGGCCGGGAGGGGGACCCGCTCGGCGGCTACAACGGGACGGGGGTCTCGCCAGCGCTGTCGCGCCTGCGGGCGCTGATCGCCCGGCACTACTTTCAGATCGTGCTGGTCAGCACGACGTCAAAGGACCCCCGGTACCGGTGGGTCGAGCAGCACTGCCTGCACGTGAAGGGCCAAGTCCCGATCGGCGGCATCGGGGTCTTCTTCTGCGGGGCACCGTGATCAACCCCAACCCGGCAGAGCAGATGCCGCCGCGGCCCAACTTCCCCCTGAACGACCGGGCCGCCCGGCTGGCCCGGGCCCGGCGATTTCAGCTGTGGTTCCTCTCGGTGCTGTTGGTCGCCGGGGTGGTGGTGCTGGCCACCCGCCACTACACGCTGGGCGGGTTGCTCACCGGCTGGGCGATCCTGCGCCTCACCATGGTGACGGTGCGCCGGTCGCGCCGCCGCCGCCGGGAGCGGGAGCTCGGGCTGTCGTAAGGCATGATCGGGCAGTGTCCGAGCTGCGCCCCATGCTCGAAGCTGACGCAACCGACGCGGTGTGGCTGTGGGACCGCGCCTCGCGCGACCTGGCCGCCAAGTACGGCCGGCCCGAGCGCCCGAGGACCGAGGCGGACGTCGGTCGGCTGACCCGACGCATCTGCCATTTCCTGCGCACCGACCCGCACGGGTCGTGGGTGGCCGACGAGGGCGGCGAGATGGTCGGGTTCTCGCAGGCGAGCGTGCGCGACCGCCACTGGATGCTGTCCCTGCTCGCCACCGATCCGGTCCACCAGGGGCGGGGGCTCGGGCGGGGCCTGCTCGAGCGGGCTCTTGCGCACGGGCCGTCTGGGTCACCCGGGACCATCCAGTCGTCGATGGACCGCGCCGCGATGGCGCTGTATGCGTCGTCCGGGTTCTCGCTGCACCCGGCGGTGATGGCCGATGGGGTCCCGCGCCAACGGCCGCCGCCCGACCCCGACGTCCGAGTCGGCGGTCCCGGCGACCTCGGACTGGTCGATGAGGTCGACCGGCTGAGGCGCAGCTCGACGCGGCGCGTCGATATCGAGCGCATGTTGGCCGAGCCGGTCGACCGCCTCCTCGTCCTCGACGGGCGCGGCTACGCGGTGGCGCGGGACGACCGGCTGGTCACCCTCGGCGCGTTGGACGAGGCATCGGCCGAAGCGCTGCTCCACACCGCGCTGGCCGGCGCGACCGGCCACTTCACGGTGGGATGGCTCACGTCGGCCCAGCA
Organism: Acidimicrobiales bacterium; assembly: GCA_050743525.1. Classification (GTDB taxonomy): domain Bacteria; phylum Actinomycetota; class Acidimicrobiia; order Acidimicrobiales; family RAAP-2; genus Palsa-461. Next base: position 2,737 of record JBOGFV010000098.1, on the reverse strand, counting down.
GTGGGCGATCCGGACCCTCGTCGCCGCCGGGATCGACCTGTACCCCTCCGGGGCGGTGATGGTACGCGGGATGCCGGGACCCCCGTGCCCGTACATCCCCTCGGGCGGCTTCGGCTAGATCGCCCCGGCTCAGACCGCCCGGCCGCAGAACGCCAGCAGCCGGCTCTGCTGGTCGGCGTCGGCAGCCGGCTCCAGCTTCGCTGAGAAGCCGCCCGGACGGCGGATCGCCTCGTCGATCGGGGTCAGGAACGCGGTGGCCGTGGCCACCGAGTTGGCGTCGAGTTGCTCGTCCTGGCCGGTGGCCCGGGCCAGGTCCCAGGTGTGGATCAGGGTGTCGGCCACCAACAGGCGGCTGACCAGGGACTCGAACGGCTGGACCCCGAACGTGCCGCCGACGACCGTGGTCGCCTTCTCGGGATCGGCCAAGGCGCGCTCGACGAGCGCCCGGGCCTCGGCGAAGGCTGTCCCGAGGTCGACGTCGTCGTCGACGGGCTCGGCCTCGCCTCCGAGGGTCGCGCCCACCATGCGCTGGGTGCCGACCACGTGGGCGACCAGGTCACGCACGGTCCACTCGGTGCAGGGGGTCGGATCGGCCCACTGGGCCTCGGTGACGCCGGCCAGGCGCCCCACAAACCCGTCGGCAACCGAGTTGTAACGATCGGAGACCTCGGACATGGGGTCCAGAGTACTGATCCCGGCCGCTGGTACTTTGGCCGGCGGCCCCGGGTGGCCAGCACGGGGATGACGCTCCCCGAAACCGTCCGACGGACTGATGGCGTCTGCCGATCCGAGAGTTCAGGAGGCAGAGTTGCCAGCACGCCGCTCCCTGCCAGGTCACCGGCACCCCTACGCCGGCCACCACGACGCCGACCTCCCGGTCGATCCCGACCTCGCCCCCGACGACCCGGGCGAACCGTCGCGCACCCACGTCCGCGCCGCGCCGGTGGCGCGCTGGCGCCGGCTGGACGTCCTCGGGGCGATCCTGGCCGGGGGCTTCCTCGGCGCGCTGGCCCGTGACCAGGCGGAGCTGGCCTGGGTCACGGCGCCGGGACGCTTCCCGTGGGCGACGTTCACGGTCAACACCTCGGGCGCCCTGTTCCTCGGGGTCGTGCTGACCCTGCTCCTGAAGCACCCCGGCCGCTTCCGCCATGGGCGCCCCTTTCTGTGTGTCGGGTTCGCCGGGGCGTGGACGACCATGTCGACCCTCGCCCTCCAGTCGGACCTGCTGGCCAAGGACGCCCACCTGAGCACCGGCCTCGCCTACGTCGCGGCGACGGTGGTGGTCGGCATCGCGGCGGCGTGGGCCGGCATCGTCGCGGGGCGGCGGCTGTCGGGGGAGCGACGATGATGCTGGCCATCGTGGTCGGGGTGGCCGGCGCGCTCGGGGCGGTGGCCCGGTACCTGCTCGACGGGGCCGTGCAGGACCGCACGGAGGGTTTCTTCCCGTTCGGGACCCTGGCCGTGAACGTGGTCGGCTCGCTGGTCCTCGGCGTGGTGGCCGGCCTGGTGCTCCGCCACGGCGCCTCGTCGCACCTCGAGTCGGTGATCGGAACCGGGTTCTGTGGCGGCCTGACCACCTGGAGCACGGCGTCGTGGGAGACGGTGCGCCTGGCCGAGGAGGACTCCGTGGCCGCAGCGGCTCGCTACACGGGAGTCAACTTGGTGGCCAGCCTGGCCGCCGCGGCGTTGGGCCTGTTGGTCGTCTGGTTCTGATCGCCGTTTCGGACGCGCCGGATGCGGGCATGCGAGCCCGGTGACGCGCGCGAACGCCACGTCGTCCCGGTGCTAGAACGGGCGCGGACGAACTCACGGACTGGAGTCGGGTGTGAGTGAGCGAGCCGATCGCGCGGGAGCGAGCCGGTGACGACCGAGCCGGCCGAAACCGAAGAGACCACCCTGGCGCGGTTCGACCCGATGCTGCGGACGCTCGTCACCTTCGGGTTGATCGAACCGGAGCGGGCCGGGTCCAACGGCGACGGCGACCACCACTGGCGGCTGATCCCGGCGGTCGAGCGGCGGCTCGACTCGTTGACCCCGCCGGCCCCCCCGATCGAGAAGCTGATCTACTTCGGGCACCGCTGCGGATCCTGCGGTCAGCACGGCCCGACCCGGCTGCGGGCCGGCGCCTACCTGTGCGAGGCGTGTCGGGAACCGGTGGCCGACCGGGCCCCGCCGCGCTGAGCCCGACTCAGTCAACGTCCAACGCCGCGGCGGCCTCCTGATCGGCGCGCCGGTCGGCGCGAACCTGCTCGCGCTCGTCGAAGCGCATCCACTGGAGGAGGAGCAACCCCATCGCCGTGAGCGTGGTGAGCTCACCGACGATCCACAGGATCGAGCCGCCCGAGCGGGTGTCGGCCAAGGAGTGGAAGTGCGGCGCGATCGACGTGTTGGCCCCTGTGAGCGCGAGGCCCAACACCGCGGTGATGGGAATGCCGGTCGCGAGCAGACCCAGCTTGACCGGGAACGACAGTCGCCGGCGCGACGGGTCCTTGCCGATGATCACCCACCAGAAGATCGAACCCGAGATGAGGAAGTGCAGGTGGGTGAGGTCGTGGACGACCGGGTGCTCCAGCGAGAAGTTGTAGAAGGGGGTGAGGAAGTACCCGATCATGGTCACGTAGACCATGCCGGCGGCCACGAGCGGGTTGGTGAAGAAGCTGACCACCGGGTGATGCAGCACCTTCAGGATGCGCTCCTGGTTCCGGCGGCTCGACGCCTGGAGGGCCAGGGTCATCGG
>JBOGFV010000097.1:0-4117 GCA_050743525.1 Acidimicrobiales bacterium | reverse complement strand
GTTTTTCCGTATCCACCAGGCCCAGGGAGCCTCCTCGATGCGACGTGCCCGTATAGCCAGACCTGCAGCAAAGCCATTGACGTGGCACGCGTTCGCGGCCGCGGCGCTCGCCGTCGTCGCGCTCGGGTCCACCGCGGCCATCTCCGTTGCCGGGTTCAGCGCGCAGATCGTCAACAACACCAACTCGTTCTCCGCCGGCACCATGCAGCTGAAGGAGAGCAACGGCTCGATCAACTGCTACTCGACCGGCACCGGGGCCGGCGGAACCGTGAGCGCCGCCAACAGCGCCAACTGCGCCATCAACAAGCTGGTCGGCACGCTGGACCAGGTCCCCTCCGGCACTCCGCTCACCTCGACGATCACGATGACCAACGTAGGTACGTCCAATGCCAGCCTCGAAAGCCTGGTGATGGGCGCCTGCTCAGCGGCCGCAGCCTCCGACGCCAACGCCTACGTGGGCAGCGACACCGCCGGGTTCTGCGGCAAGGTGGACTTCTCGATCGGCATCACCGCCAAGTGCATCTACCCCGCCAACAATGCAGCGGCCTGCCCGGCCACCCCGACGAGCTCGGGAACGCTGGCCGGCGCGGGCAGTCAGACCTTCAACAACTCGTCGACCCCGCCGCTCACGCTGCTGACCGCCGGGTCGTCGCAGTCCTACACCTTCACGGCCATGCTCGACGCTTCGGCGACCAACGCGGATCAGGGCCTCGCCGCGAGCATGACCATGACCTGGAACCAGTCGTAGCGACGAAGCGCAGGCTGGACGGTTCGTTACTCTCCGGCGCCACCGCATGTCACCTCTTTGGTTCCCTCCTCGGGGGGCTGGCCGTCGATGGGTGACGGTGCTGGCCGCCACGGGACTGGCCGTGGGGATCCCCGCAGCCGCGTGGGGCTCGTTCTCGTCTCACTCAGTCAACGACTCGAACACCTTCGCGGACGGAACCCTCCAGCTTGAGGACACCACCTCCGGGTCTGTGAACTGCTTCTCGACTGGGACCGGGTCCGGGGGGACGGTTGGGACCAATACCGCGACCTGTGCGGGCAGCCCCCTGCCGAGCGGCACGCTCACCACCTCGAGCGCGGTGTCGGCCACCTCCACCTTGACCTCGGTCGGAAGATCGTCGCCGACGTCAGGGGCCGTCACGCTGGCCTCCTGTGGGGCGGCCGAGGTCGCCGACTCCTCGAGCTCGTCGAACACCGGACTCGTCTATGGCGGGGTCACCTATGGCACCGCCTTCACCTCGCCTCAGAAGTCGACGTTCACCTCGACCGGCATCACCCTCAGCGGGGCGGCCGGTACCTATGTCGGCTCGACCGTCTCGCTGACCTCGCCGGGGACGTTCACCCTGGTGGCCTGGGTGAAGACCTCGTCGACGACCGGCGGGGGGTTCATCGGCTTCTCCAACGTCCAACCCGACACCGGCTCGAGCAGCCACGACCGGATGTTGTGGGTGGAACCCTCCGGGGTGGTTGCCTTCGGCGTCCAGAACGGCGCGACGCTGGCCGAGCTGGCCAGCTCCAAGACGGTAAACAACGGTGCTTGGCACTTCGTGGCGGCCTCGTTCTCCTCAGCCGGGCTGAGCCTGGACGTCGACGGCACGACCACCACCAGCACGACGATCACCTCGGCGACCAGCTACGCCGGCGACTGGCACCTCGGCTGGGCCGGCAACAGCGCCTGGACCAACCCGGGCTCCACCCAGTACCTGAACGGGTCGATCGTCGGAGCGGCCGTGTTCGGCACCGTGCTCAGCTCGACCAACCGCACCAACTTGTTCGACGCCACCACGGCGGCGTCCTACGCGTCGATCATCTCGGGGTTGTCGCCGACCGCCGACTGGCTGCTCTCGGACACCGGCACCACCGCGTACAAAGGCACCATCCCGGTGCTTGGCAGCAACCAGCTGTGCCAGCGGGTGCTGCTTGAGATCCAGGAGACCCAGCGCGGGGTGTCCCTCTGCGTCTATCCCGCATCAGGTGGCGCGTGCGCCACCACCCCTCCCTCGAGCGCCCTGCTCAGCTCGTTCACCTCGAGTTCGGGGCCGCTGGGCTCGAGCGCACCGTTCACCGTCTTGTTCAAGACGATGCTCGGCACCGCGTCGGTCGCTGGGGTCACCGGGCTCCACCTGCTGCCGGACTTTTCGTTCTCGGTCGCGCTGGCCAACTGGTCGGCCCAGGTGAGCTACCCCAACTCGGGGCTCCTGCTGTGAACGCCCCGGAACCGGTCCGGCGCGCCACCGCCCAAGCGGGCCCCCGGCCCGCCGCGGCGGTGCAACCCGAGCTCCCCACCCGCTCGATCGTGCTCACGGTCGTCGGGGTGCTCGTGGCGCTGTGCGTGCTCGGGTCGGTCGGCTGGCAGCTGGCCGGCGGGTCGATGTTCAGCATCGCCACGCCGTCGATGTGCCCAGACCTGTGCGTCGGGACGCTCGTCTTCGACCAGCCCCTGCACGGGCCGCCCCACGTCGGCGACGTGATCACCTTCCGACCACCCGGCACGTCCAGGGTGTACACCCACCGCGTGATGAGAGTCCTGCCCGGCGGAGCCTTCAAGACGGCGGGCGACGCGGTCGGCCGCGTCGACCCGTGGACCGTGCCGCCCTCCAATGTGCTCGGTCGGGTGGTGGGCAACGTGCGCGGGGCCGGCTGGTTGTGGCGCTCGCTCCCGTGGATGGCCGCCGCACTCGCCTGCGCACTGTTCCTCCGGCGAGCGGTGGCGGAACGACTCCGAATGCACGCTGATGTGCTGTTCGTCACCCTGCTGGTCGTCGTCCCGGTGCTGGTGCTTCGGCCCCTCGTGCGGTTGGCCGTGATTTCGTGGGCCGAGCGGCGCAACGGATCGGTCATCATGACCGTGGCCAACGTCGGGCTCTTGCCGGTGCAGCTCCAGGCGACTGGCGGCCCCTCGGTGCACGCCGTCCCGCCTGGCCAGATCGTGACCGCGTTCGCCTCCCGAGGCGCCGGCGGCGCCGTGTCCGTGCAAGAGATCGTCTCCCTGAGCGCCCTGCAGTGGGCGGTCGCCGCCGGCATCGTCCTGCTCCCGCTGGCCGGGCTCCTGGTCCAGATCTTCTGGCATCGAAGGGGTGGCCGCCGGGTGGTGCTCCGCCCGGTGCCGGTGGCCGCGGTGCCCGAACTGGTCGGCTGGATGGGACCGTTCGACCCCCGGCTCCCGGGCGCGTGGCGGGACGCGGTGGGGCGTCTGGCCCCGAAGGCGCCACCGCCCCAGCCGCTACGGTGGCGCCGTGGCGCCAGAGCGACACAAGCGCGGCTGGCGGCTGATCCTCGTGGTCCTGGGGGTGGCGGCCATCGGCCTCATGCGCCGGGGCTCGACGTACCCGGAGGCGGCCAATTCGTGGCCGCCGGTCCCGAAGGCGCCGCGCTCGGGGCGCCCGGCCGCTAGTTAGAGTTAGAGCCGGACCCGGTCCACTCCGAGGATGCCCGGGCTCTGGGCCAGGGCGCGGGCGACCGATTCGGGGACCTCGGGGTCGACCGAGAGCACCATCAGCGCCGTCGTGCCCTCGCTGGTCGGTGCGAGCGCCATCGAGCGGATCGACACGCCGGCGTTGCCGAGGACCGTGCCGACCACCCCCACCTCGCCCGGCTGGTCGTCGTTGCGGATCACAAGCATATAGGGGGAAGGGGTCGCCTCGACCTTGTGGTCGTCGACCATGACGACCCGGGGCTCTCCCCGGGGGCCGGTCGTCAGGGTCCCGGCGACCGAGTGCGACTCCGATCGCAGGGTGACCAGGTTCACGTACTGGGTGGCCCCCGAGGTCGAGGTCTCCCGCACCCGCAACCCCCGCCGCTCGGCCAGCTGGGGGACGTTCACATAGGAGACCGGGTCCTCGGTGCTCGTGGCGAACAGGCCCTTCAGCGCGCACAGGGTCAGGATCTCGGTCCGCTCAGCTGCGATCGCGCCACTCACCTCGACCTCGACCTCCGTCGGGACCTGGTCGTGCAGGCAGCCGAAGAACCGGCCGAGCTGCTCGGTCAGCGCCATGAACGGCCGGACCGGCTCGGACACCCCGCGTGCGGCCACGTTCACCGCGAAGGGGACGAAGTCGCCCGAGAGCGCGAGCAGGACCTGCTCGGCGATGGTCACGCCCGCCTTGTCCTG
>JBOGFV010000096.1:0-5734 GCA_050743525.1 Acidimicrobiales bacterium | reverse complement strand
ACCGCGACCTGCGCGGCGAGGAGCATCCCGACTTGGACGACTACCGGGCCGCAATGGTCCGGGAGCGCCTGGTCGTACTCAGTTTCCGGCCGGCCACCGCCTACGGCCAGGCCCGCTCGTAGCGGTCACTCCTGGGTCAGCAGCACCCCGGCCGGGGTCCGGGCGGCAATGCGACCGGGCAGCACCGCCACGGCGTTGCCGACCACCAGCGCGCCGAGCGCGATGAGCGCGGTCACGAGCACGGACACGTTCGGCAACGGCACCGCGTGGATGTCGTTCGCGAAGAGGTCCCACAGGGCCCGGCCGGCCACGATGCCGAGCGGGATGCCCACCAGGGCGCCGATGGCCACCGACACGGTGGCCTGGGTGGCCAGCACGGCGACCACCTGGCGGGTCGTGAACCCGAGGGTCTTGAGCAGCGCGAGGTCACGACGGCGTCGGCGGACCGAGGCCAGCAGGGTGAGCCCGAGCGCCACGACCATCCCGCCGGCCAGTGCCGCTCCGAGGACCGCTGGCGTCGCCCCCAGCGACTTGTAGTTCACGATCTCGGCCGGCCGCTCGAGCGTCTTGACGGCCACGCCGGCGTTGTTCTGGTTCCCGGTGGCCCGGGCGATCCTTTTCATCGTGGCGAGTTGCGCGGACTCGCTGACCCCCGGCTTCAGGCGGACGAAGATCGCGTCCGGCCCACCCGGGAACGCCGGCGACACCGGCACCCGGAACGGGGCCGGGATGGCGGCCGACGCCACCAACGCCCCCGATCCCATCTCGAGGTGCACGGAGGTCCCCTGCCCGATGGTCGGCATGGTCGCGGTCCCGACCACCCGGAGCCGCTCGACCACCAACTTGCGCGTCACCGGGTTGCGGTCGCTCACGGTGACGAGCTGGCCGAGCTGGGCGTGCAGGCTGGCCAGGGTGGTCGCGCCGAGCACGATCTGGCCCGGGCCCTCGAGCCCGGTCCCGCTGAGGGTCGGCGGCTGGACGGCGGCCCCGGGGGTCTCGCCGAGCGCCGGCACGGTCTGGCCGTCGATCTTGGGGGTGAAGAAGTAGGTGCCGCTGAACGCCTGGACGGCCGGGTCGGCCCGGAGCAGGCGGTCGGCCAGCGCGGCCGGGATGTTGCCGGACCCGAACTCGCTCGTGAGCTCGAAGTTCCAGTTCCACCCGTACAGGGCCGGGGTCGCGACGAGCGAGTTGAGGCTGGACCCGAAGATCACGGCCGACATCACGACCATGACGGCGAGCACGGCGCCGACGATGACCGAGCGGACCGGGACCGGGTCCGCTCCCCGGCCTGGTTCGACCTCGAACCGGACCCCCACCAGGGCCGGGGCCGGAAGGCCGTTGGATGCCACCGAGACGAGGCGCGACGGCCGCTCCGCGGCCAGGGCGGCGCGGTCCTGAATCCGGCGCGGCGAGTACCGGCGGGCCAGGAGCACCGCCAGCATCCCGAGGGCGACCACCAGGATGGCGACCCCACCGCCGAGGACCGTCCAATCGAAGGTGACCCCGCCCGGGAGGTACGGCCGGACCGGCCCGAACGGGGCGAACGGCGACAGGCCGATGGCGACCGCGACGGCGAGCGACGAGCCGACAAGGAGGGCCCCCACCAATCCGAGCAGGCCGTCGAGGGATGTCATCGCCTCGTCGGCCCCGAGGGCCCGCATCGACGCGCCATCCTGGGCCCCGGTCCGGAGCTGCCGGCCGATCAGCTGGCCGGCGATGAGCAGGGCGGCCAGGGCCACGATGGCGCCGAACGCGCCAAGGGCGATCGAGTCCGGCTTGATCGCCCGCTCGGCCTTGGCCTCGGCCACCCCGATCGACACGAACGGGCCTTGGCCGGCCGGCGCGATCGGCAGCAGCTCACGCTGTACCGCGGCGACGACCGACGGGCCGCCGTCCACCGAGCCCGAGGTGCCCGTGAAGTTGCTACAACATCCGGCCATCCCCCTGGCGAATGAAGGCGAGAAGACCACGGCGCCCAACGATTCGTCCACGTCGTCGCTCACGATGGCAGAGGGGGTGACGACGATGCCGACCAGGTGGGCGGTGGCGGTCGCGATCGGTCGTGACGAGGGGCCGAAGCTTGGCGAGGAGATCTCCGCGTTGGTGTAGATGCCGAAGATGACCGACTGGCCCAGGTGAAGGTGCATCTTGGCCACTGCCACAGGGTCGGCCACGAACTGGTGGGCGTCGGCGGGGTCGAGCAGGTGGCCCCGCACGCCGATGGGCAGGTCGTGACGAGCCCCGTACCCTCCCTGGAGCTTGAGGAAGGTGATCGCGAAGTCCTGCTGAAAGTGGCTGATCTTCCCGTCGGGAGCGAGGGGAAAGGCGTCGAGGCCGATCTCGTTGTCGACGTAGCTCACGTGCGGGAGCGCCGCGATCTTGGCGATCGTGGCTGGGTTGTAGCCACGGTCGAGGCCGGGGATCCCGGGGATGTACTCGGCCGAGATTCCCGACAGCTGGGAGGTCTTGGTCACCGCGAGCAGGCGCGGGAACGAGGACTGGGTGCTCCGGGCCGCCGCCACCGCGCCCATGGCCAGGCCGCCGAGCAGGGCGACGAGGACCGTGAGGGCGAGCAGGTCGTTGCGACGGTGCCGGAAGGTCGCCACGAAGCGGAACCGGGCCACGCTCCAGGTGTTCCGGTTCACCGTCGTCCCCCGCAACGCCCCGTCGTGGCCGGCCTCACCCCGCCTGCGGACCGGCCCCACGCCGGTCTAGCTGGGATCTTGGCCGCGACGGGGCGGCCTTGGAAGGGCGCCACCCCGCTTCCGGCCCGGGTGCCAGCACCACCCGGGGACTGGCGGGCTACGGAGGTTGGTCGGGTAGGGAGCTGGCGCGGTGACGGCCTTAGGTCAGACCGGACTCAAGTCCCTCGGTTTCCCGAGGGCCGTCGTGTTCGGCTGCCATAGCGCGTTCCGTTTCCAGCTCCCCCCCATCGAACCGTGCATGCCGTTCTCCGGCACACGGCTCACCGACGTCTTTCACCGACGGCATGCGGTTTCTCCCGCCAGGGCTTGTGGGCCCTGGGAGCGACGACAATTCCGTCGAGAGAGACCAGACCCAGAGCGTCTCGCGAGCGATAGATCTGGGCAAACCCCCATGAGCGACCCTTCTTATGGCGTTTAGCCGTGAACAGGGCGACTCTCATGACGGCGTAGTTTCTGATCTTGTCGAACGCCCAAGCAGAGTTGCCGAACCGGAAGTAGCCGGTCCAGCCTCGGAGGAAACGATTGACCTCCGCCACTACCTGGTCAACCGGTGCGACGAGCCGGGATCGCATCGTCAAGAACCGGATGCGGTCCCGGGCGTGTCGCATCGCCCTCTCTGAAGGCCAGCGGGCCAAGAACACATAGCCGCTGGAACCTTTGCGTGGGTATGAGCGCACCAGCCGATGATGGAAGCCGAGGAAGTCAAACCCCGGCCGCCTTTCGACCAGTTGCACAATCCTGGTCTTCGAGAGTTTCGGCTTCAGTCCGAGACCATCGAGAAACCCGGTCAGCTTGTGCAGGGCCATTTGTGCTTGGCCCTGGCTTTTGCAGACCACGATAAGATCGTCGGCATATCTGACAAGGGTTCCATAAGCGGGACGCCATGCCCGATCGAGGCGTGTCAGGTACACGTTGCAAAGTACGGGTGAAATCACCCCACCCTGCGGTGTGCCCGAGGCCTCCCGCCGGACCGTTCCGTTTTCCAGCACCCCAGCTCGCAGAAACGCTCGCAGGAGTGCCAGGACCTTGCGGTCGCAGATGCGCTCTTGGACTGCTGACATCAACCCGTCATGCGGGATCGCCGTGAAACAATTGGCGATGTCCGTCTCGACTATCCACCGCTTTCCTGCAAAGGACTCATCTGTGAGCACCTGCAGGGCGTCGTGTGCCGAGCGCTTGGGACGGAACCCGAAACTGCACGCCAGCATGTCCGCCTCGAAGACCGGCTCGAGCACGATCTTCATGGCGGTCTGCACGACCCGGTCACGAACCGCCGGGATCGACAGCGGTCTCTGCTCGGACTGCCCCGGCTTGGGTATCCACACCCGCCGGGCCGGGAGAGGCCGGTATCTGCCTTCTCGAAGCTCCGCTTCCAGTTCCTCGATGAGCCGGGTCACCCCGTACTCTTCGACTTCAGCGATGGTTTGGGCGTCGATGCCCGGTGCGCCGCCATTGCGCCACACCTGTCCCCACGCCTTCCACAACACGTCCCTGCGATGGACCTTGTCGTAGAGCACATGGAACCGTCGCCCGGGATCGGCCTTGGCCGCCCGGTAAAGCTTGCGCTGCAAGGCACGCACCGCATCGAGGCCGTCTTCGGCCTCGATGCCAGGGGTGGGACCAGCCACAAGGGCACTCACCGGCAGCTCCTTCTCACGCAAGCACAGACGAAGTAGCGGCCCTTCCCTCCCCGGCGGTTATGTTGTCCACCGGCTCGATCGGTACTATGACCGCTTCCGACGCCGTCCCGGCTCGAGGCCCATTTCCCGGCTCTCCACCGGTTATAGGGCGCCGACGCTCCGATGAGTTCGCAGTCACCGGACCGGGGACGGCCTCCCCAGTTCCCGCCGTCACCTTCCGAACGTTCCGAGCCCCCTACGCCGAGGAGTTCTTCGCGGCTGTGATCCAGGGTCTTCACCGCTTCCATGGCCTTCGCCCTGAGGGACGGGGCTCGGCTCTCCCTTTTCCCCGCTTTCGCGGGCACATTCACGGCGCGGCAGGCTTCGCGTAATGCTACGGACCGCTCGGTCGCTCCCCCTTTGAGGGCCTTTGACGCTGGGCTTCGACCCGGTCCGTTTCAAGACCGAGCCGCCAGCCTGCTACTGGGCCTCCTGGCAGTTACCCAGACCGGACTCACACCGGCTGGCGACGACGAGCTTTAGATCGAGTCAGATCACGTCGACATCGACATCACCCCTCTCGATCCCTGGGCGCACTCCCGGAGCTTGTGGGATTTGAAGGGGTGGTGGTCCCTCGCCTGATGCCTTCCGGCTGGTAGGTGTTCAGGTGTCCAAACCAACACACCCACAGGAAAGGGACCACCACCGATGAAGAAGAAGCTACCTGTTGTGACCGTCGCGGCGAGGGAGGAGGCTCGGCGTCTCGCCGACCTGCCGGCGGAGGCGACCCTCGCCCTTCACGATGTGGCCGCAGCCATCAAGGACGGGCTGATGGCGTTCTGCTGCTCGGCCGGGCTTGCCGTAGTCGCCCAGATCATGGAAGAAGAGATGACCGACAAGGTCGGAGCCAAGGGTCACCACGACCCCGAACGCACCGCGACGAGGAACGGCTCGGCCCCGGGTTCAGTCGCCTTGGGCGGACGCAGTGTGCCGCTCCGCCGACCCCGGGCGACCAAGAGCTCTGGCGGCGAGGTGCGCCTCGACTCCTACAGCGTGTTCAGCGACCGGGACCTGCTCACCCAGGTCGCCGTCGAGCGGATGCTGGCCGGGGTGGCCACCAGACGCCACACCCTGGTGGCCGAACCCATCGGCGAAGAGCTCGAGACCGTGGCCCGAGGCGACTCGCGATCTTCGGTGTCGAGGCGCTTCGTCGCCGCCACCACCGAGAAGCTGGCCGAGCTCTTGTCCTCGGACCTCTCGGGGCACGACGCAGCGGTCCTCATGATCGACGGCATCGTCTTTCACGAGTGCTGCTGCGTCGTCGCGCTCCTCATCACCGCTGATGGGACCAAGGTTCCAGTCGGGGTCTGGGAGGGCGACACCGAGAACACGACGGTGGTCAAGCACCTC
>JBOGFV010000095.1:0-2526 GCA_050743525.1 Acidimicrobiales bacterium | reverse complement strand
GATGAGCGACCCGGCGCTCGTGAGCGCCATCCAGGACGCCGTCTCGGTCCCAGTGATGGCCAAGGCGCGCATCGGGCACTTTGCCGAGGCACAGATCCTGCAGTCGCTCGGCGTCGACTACGTCGACGAGAGCGAAGTGCTGACGCCGGCCGATATGCAGCATCACATCTGGAAGCACGACTTCAAGGTGCCCTTCGTGTGCGGCGCCCGCAACCTGGGTGAAGCGCTGCGGCGCCTATCTGAGGGCGCGGCCATGATCCGTACCAAGGGCGAGGCCGGCACCGGCAACGTCGTCGAGGCCGTTCGTCACCTGCGATCGATCCTCGGGGACATCCGCAAGCTGACCCAGGCCGACCGAGCCGAGCAGTTCGGGTGGGCCAAGCAGCTCGGCGCGCCGATCGGGCTCGTGCAGGAGATCGCGGCCACCGGGAAGCTGCCGGTGCCGCTCTTCTGTGCCGGCGGCCTCGCCACCCCGGCCGACGTCTCGCTGGTCATGCAGCTCGGCGCCGAGGCCGTGTTCGTCGGCTCGGGCATCTTCAAGAGCGAGGACCCGGCCCGCCGGGCCAGCGCGATCGTCGAGGCGGCCGCCCACTTCGAGGACGCCGAACACGTGGCCAAGGTGAGCCGCGGGCTGGGCGAAGCGATGCGGGGCCAGGAGCTCGGCGCGCTCAGCGAACGGCTCGCCGATCGCGGCTGGTGAGCGTGGGCCGCCGGTCGTGACGATCGGCGTCCTCGCCCTTCAGGGCGACGTCCGCGAGCACCTCGGCGCGCTCGGAGAGATCGGGGTCGCCTGCCGGAGCGTGCGGACCGAGCCGGACCTGGACGGGGTGCACGGCCTGGTGCTGCCGGGTGGTGAGTCCACGACGCTGTCGCTCCTTCTCCAAAGCTCGGGGCTGTTCGAACCGCTGGGCGCGCTCATCGCTGCGGGGTTCCCGGTGTTCGGAACCTGCGCGGGCCTGGTGCTGCTGGCCACCGAGGTGCACGGGGGCCGGCCCGACCAGCGGGGCTTCGGGGCACTCGACTGCACGGTGCTGCGCAACGGGTACGGGCGCCAGAGCCGCTCGGCCGAGGCCACGGTGGAGGTGGCAGCGGCGCTGGGCGGGCCGGGGTCGATGCCGGCCGTCTTCATCCGGGCCCCGATGATCGAGTCGGTCGGGCCCGAGGTCGAGGTGCTGAGCTGGTGGCGGGCGCCGGGCGCCGACCGCCGGCTGCCCGTGGCCTGCCGACAGGGCCCCGTGCTCGCCTCGGCCTTCCATCCCGAGCTCACGACCGACCGCCGGCTGCACCGGCTGTTCGTGGGCATGGTCGAGGCGTCGGAGCCGGCCGGGGGGCGCACCTCGGTCCGGGTCGAGCCGGCCCGATAGACCGAGCCAACTGAACAAGGAGAGCGAGATGTCGGGTCACTCGAAGTGGGCGACCACCAAGTACCGCAAAGGCGCCCAGGACAAGGCCCGGGCCAAGCTGTTCGCGAAGCTGATCCGCCAGGTCGAGGTGGCCGCCCGGGAGGGCGGCAGCGACATGAACTCCAACGCCACCCTGCGGACGATGTACCAGAAGGCCCGGGACGCGTCGGTGCCCTCCGACACGATCGAGCGGGCCGTCAAGCGGGGGACCGGCGAGCTCGAGGGCGTCCGCTATGAGGCCGTGAGCTACGAGGGGTACGCGCCGAACGGCGTCGCCGTGATCGTCGAGACCCTGACCGACAACCGCAACCGCACCGGGGCCGATGTGCGCAATCTGTTTTCGAAGAACGGGGGCTCGCTGGCCGAGCCGGGTGCGGTCAGCTGGCAGTTCGAGCGCAAGGGAATCGTGGTGGTCGCCGACGGCGACGAGGACCAGGTCATGGAGGTGGCGACCGAGGCCGGAGCCGAGGACATGACCCAGGACGGGACCCGCTTCGTCCTCACCTGTGCCCCGACGGACCTGCACGCCCTGCGCACCGCCCTCGAGTCGGCCGGCCTGACCATCGAGTCGGCCGACCTCTCGCTCGAGCCGTCCTCGACCGTCGCCGTGGCCGACGAGGGCGAGGCCAAGAAGGTGCTCCGGCTCCTCGAGGCGATCGACGACCACGACGATGTCCAGGCGGTCCACGCCAACTACGACATCGCCGACGAGGTGTTGGCCGGCTTCTACGGCTGACCCGGGTCCCCCCATTCCGGGGGACCCGGCGGATAATGTCGAACGCATGTTCGTGCTCGGCATCGACCCCGGCCTGTCCCGGTGCGGGTACGGGCTGGTCGCGTCGGCCGAGCGTGGCGGGGGCCTCCGGGCCGTCGCCGCCGGGGTGATCGAGACCGACCCGGCCACCCCGGTGCCGGACCGGCTCTACCTCCTGCAGGCGGAGCTGCGGGAGCTCCTGGCCGAGCATTCGCCCCGGACCGTCGTGGTCGAGCGGGTGTTCTTCCAAGTGAACGCGAAGACCGCGGTGTCGGTGTGCCAGGCCAGCGGGATCGCGCTGGCCGCCGCCGCCGAGGCGGGCTGCGGGGTCGCCCAGTACACGGCCAACGAGGTGAAGCAGGCGGTGGT
>JBOGFV010000094.1:0-1951 GCA_050743525.1 Acidimicrobiales bacterium | reverse complement strand
CCGACGACGTGACCTGGGCGGCGTCGCGGCGCTGGCGCGACGTGTTCGAGGGCTCGGCCGAGGGGGTGCCGGTGACCGGGGCGGTCGAGGCGCTCCGGGAGGCCAAGGACGCCGGCGAGCTCTACCGGATGGCCCGGGCCGCCGCCATCGCCGACGCCGCCTTGGTCGAGGTGCTGCCGATGCTGGCCGACATCGACAAGACCCCCCTCACCGAGGAGGAGTTCGCGCTGGCCCTCGACACGGCGATGCGGCGGGGCGGGGCGGAGGACCGGGCCTTCGACACCATCGTGGCGGTCGGACCCAACTCGGCCAAGCCGCACCATCAGCCGACCTCGGCGGTGCTGACCAAGGGTCAGCCGATGGTGGTCGACTTCGGCGCGACCTTCGAGGGCTACCTCTCCGACATGACCCGCACGTTCTGGTTGGGCGGCCCGCCGACCGGCGAGATGGCCCGCGTGTTCGAGGTGGTCCGCGACTCCCAGGCCCGCGGGGTCGCCGCGGTCAAGGCCGGGGTCGGCTGCAAGGACGTCGACAGCGTGTGCCGCGCCGTGATCACCGAGGCGGGCTGGGCCGACCGCTTCGAGCACGGCACCGGCCACGGCGTCGGCCTCGACATCCACGAGGCCCCGACGGTGTCCCAGCAGGGCACTGCTATCCTCGCCCCCGGCGTCGTCGTCACCGTCGAGCCGGGCGTGTACCTCCCCGGGCTGGGCGGCGTTCGGATCGAGGACACCCTCGTCGTGACCGAGGACGGCAGCCGCACGCTCACCGGATTCAGCAAGGACGTGGCCGCCTGATGGCAGTCTCTACCAACGATCTCAAGAACGGCATGACCCTCGACCTCCCCGAGGGGCTGTTCAGCGTGGTCGAGTTCCAACACGTCAAGCCGGGGAAGGGCGGGGCGTTCGTCCGCACCAAGCTGAAGAACGTCCGCACCGGCGCGGTGCTCGACCGCACCTATCGGGCCGACGAGAAGCTCGAGCAGGCGATCGTCGAGAAGCGCGACATGCAGTACCTGTACCGCGACGGCTCCGACTACGTGTTCATGGACACGACCAGCTACGAGCAGCTGACCGTCAGCCACGACGCGCTCGGCGACTCGGCACCGTTCCTGAAGGAGTCCGACACCGCCAACCTGGCCATGTACAACGGCGAGATCGTCGGCATCGACCTGCCCGCCTCCGTCGAGCTGACCGTCACCACCACCGAGCCCGGGATGCAGGGTGACCGGGTGTCGGGGGCCCGCAAGCCGGCCACCCTCCAGACCGGCCTCGTGATCCAGGTCCCGTTGTTCGTGAACATCGGTGACCAGGTCAAGGTCGACACCCGCTCGGGTGAGTACCTGACCCGAGCCTGAGTCGGTCGTGCCCGGCGACGGTGGCGCCACCCGTCACCAGTCGAGAGAGCGGGCCCTCTCCCTCCTCTACGAGGCCCAGATGAAGGGCGAGACCCCCGCGGCGGTGGTGGCCGCCCTGGTGGTCCCGCCCGACCCCTACTGCGCGCACCTCGTCGAGGCCGTGCGCGCCCACCAGGAGGTGGCGGACCGGCTGGTGGCCGACGCGTCGATCGGCTGGGCTCCCGAGCGCATGGCCGTGATCGACCGCCTGGTCCTCCGCCTGGCCACCGCCGAGCTCTTGGACCCCGAGGGACCGCCCCCGGCGGTGGTGCTCGACGAGGCGGTCGAGCTGGCCAAGGAGTACTCGACCGACGAATCGGGCCGGTTCGTGAACGGCATCCTCGCCACGGTCGCCGGGCGACTCGCGGAGGCCTAATCCCCAGCTGAACGGGGTGGCCTCGGTAGATTCGGGGCATGCCATCGGTGGCCGGTGTCGGCCGGATCGCGCCCCGGCGTCGGCGCGGTGGTGCGGGCGGGGGCCTCCGGTGACCTTCGCCGACACTCGCCACGGGTCCGGGACGGCCTCGCCGGAGGCCGCCAACGTGGGGGCCCGGA
>JBOGFV010000093.1:0-9117 GCA_050743525.1 Acidimicrobiales bacterium | reverse complement strand
CCGCATAGGGAAGGCCCTCCAACTCGTGGAGGACGAGCGCGCGGCGGTGGGTCTGGGGCAACTCCAAGAGGGCGCTGCGCACCGCGTCGATGGTCTTCGGGTCGCCGATGCGGTCGGCGACGTCGTCCTCGAGACTCGGCCTGGCGGCAGCGTTCTGCACCAGCTGGTACTGACGGGAGGCTCGGGCCCGCTGGTCGTTGCACACGTTGGCCAGGATCCGGCCGAGCCACGGACCCAGGCGGTACTCGCCGGTGAGCCCGAAGCGCTTCAAGCCCCTCATGGCCCGCTCGAGGGTCTCTTGGACCGCGTCCTCGGGCTGGCCCGACGGGCCGAGCAGGCGGCGGGCCTGCGCGGCGAGGGCCCGATAGTGCTCTTGGGCGATGACCGCGAACGCGTCAACGTCCCCAGCGAGGAAGCCGAGCACCAGCTGCCGGTCGCGATCGCAGGCCGAGACCCCGATGTCGAGGGCGTACACGGAGGTCGGCCGCGGCCTGGTCTCTTGGATCGTCACGTCGCCTCGCTCGAGATCCGAACCTCCGGCCGGTCACCGGAACGGTTCATTGATCCTGCCTTCACCACGGCTGAAGCCGACAAGACGTCCGTGTGGGTCCGCGGCTCAGCCGCTGACCTGACCCGCCGGGACCTCCCCCACCGCACGGGAAAGATCGTAGTCGCAGAACCCCCCGCCAGGGGGTGGATGTCGCAACGGCCCTCGGGCACCACCGAGGCACAGGTGCCGCCACGCCTTCCCCACCATGTGAACGGGATGGTTCGACCAGGGTCCCAGCGCCCGCGTGGAGCGGCCGTGCCACCATTGGGCCCGCCCGATCCAGGGAATCCGCCGAACCAGTAGGGAGCCCCGTGTCCGGCCCGCGCGAGATCACCGTCCCCTGGAAGGTCGTGGCGATCGCGGTCCTCGGCGGCCAGCTGGTGTGGCTCGTCCTCGAGAGCATCCATATCTACGGCCGGTTCTCCCTGACCAGCGACTACGCCCTCTTCTACCAGGCCTGGCACGCCATCGCCGGGGGCCACCTCTCGGCCACCACCACCATCTACCGGACCGGCCCGTTCCTCTCGAACCACTTCGAGCTGCTCGTCTATCCCCTGGCCCTCCTCGAGTGGATCGACCCGGGCGGCTTCATCCTGCTGGTGCTCCAGGACCTGGCCGCGGTCCTGGCCGCCTACGTGGCCTTCCTGTGGATCCGCGAGCTGCTCGAGGAGCACTGGTCCGGCGGGCCCCACGGGCGCGACCTCGTGGCCGGCGGCGCCCTGGTGGTGCTGGCGCTCGACCCCTGGATCTGGTGGGCCAGCGCGTTCGACTTCCACCTGCAGGTCTTCTCGGCCCTGTTCGGCGTGCTGACCGCCCGGTGCTTCTGGAACCGGCGCTGGATCGCCGGGTCGATCTGGGCCGCCCTCACGCTCTGCTGCGGCTCCGTCGAGTCGGTGGCCCTGCTCGGCCTGGGCGTCGGCCTGATCATCTCGGGCCGCCGGCTGTGGCGCCAGGGCCTGGCCCTGACCACCGCCACCCTGGCCTGGATCCTGTCCCTCAACGCCGCCGGCTACGACGACGGCAGCCAGCTGGCCACCCTCTACGGCTACCTGGCCACGCCCGCGCCGGGCGCCCAGGTCCACATCACCCAGGTGATCACCGGGATCCTGCGCCATCCCCGGCTGACCCTCGACATGGTGAGGGCGAAGCGCACCTACCTGTGGCAGACCGTGGCCGGGTCCGGGTTGCTCGGGGTGGCCAGCAGCATCGGCGCCCCGGTCGCGCTGGCCCTCCTCGTCCCGGCCGCGCTCAACGCCCAGACCTCGGTGGTCCGGCCCGAGGCCTCGTTCCAGGTCCTGAGCCTCTTGATCGTGATGCCGGTCGGCGCGGTGCTCTTCTTGTGCTGGCTGTCCCGACGACCGAAGCGGTGGCGGGCCGCCGCCTACCTCTTGGGGGCCGCGGCGGTGGTCGAGGCCCTGGTCCTCGGGGGGCTCTGGATCCCGAGGAGCGCGCCGTACTTCGTCCGCACCGACGACCGGGCCGCCAGCGTGCTGGCCTCGGTGCTCGCCCACACCCCGGCCGACGCCGAGGTCGTCGCGTCCAACGGCTTCGTGGGGCGCTTCGCCGACCGGCCGTGGGTGTACTCGCTCTGGCAGCCCACCGCCACCACCGGCTCGGTCCCGGTCCACACCCGCACCGTCGAGTTCGTGCTGGCGTGGTCCGAGGGCCTCGAGACCACGCCCGAGGCCCACACCCAGGCCGCGATCCTCGACCTCACCCAACGGCTCCACGCCACCGCGGTGCTCGACTCAGACGGGATCCACGTCTTCCGCTGGCATCCCCCGCCCGGGGTCCATCGGGTCTCGCTCCCGGGGCTCTGAGCGGGGATACCGGCGAACCCTAAACCTCCAGAAGATGTTGAGAGTATCCCGGACGATGGTGCTGGCCGCCTGGGGCGAGACCGTGGTGGTGTACTGCTTGTCCACCCGGATCGGCAGCTCGACGAAGGACGCGTGCCCGAACCGCTGGGCCAGGACGAACAGCTCGAGGTCGAACGCGTAGCGCTCCTCCCGCATGACCGGCAGCACCGCCCGGGCGACCTCGGCCCGGAGCACCTTCACCCCCGTCTGGGTGTCGGGGACCGAGAGGTTGAACAGCGCCCGCACGAAGATCCGGAAGCCCCACGACGAGACCCGACGGACGAGCGCCGCATGCTCCTGGCCGTCCCGGTGGCGCTTGGAGCCGAAGACGATGTCGGCCCCGGTCCGGTGGGCGGTCTCGACGAAGTCGGGCAGCACCTCGGGCGCGATGTCCCCGTCGGCGTCGATGAAGCCGACCAGCCTGCCGCGCCCGCGCGCCATCCCGGTCCGCACGGCGAAGCCCTTCCCCCGGTTGGCCGGGAGGACCACGGTGCGCAGGACGCCGGGCAGCACGCCCGCGAGCGTCTCCTCGCTCCCGTCGGTCGCCCCGTCGCACACGGCGATGATCTCGACCGAGATCCCGGCGGCGGCCAGGGCGGCCGCGGCCCGCTCGACGGTCGTCCGGACCACCGGGCCGGGGTTGAAGAACGGGACCACCAGCGTGAGCTCGGGGTCCGGACCCGAGCGGGCCGGATCGGGCGGTCCGTCGTTGACGGGCCGATCGGTGAGGGGACCGGTCGAGATGCCGCGAGGCTATGGCAGGGCCGCCCGAGGAGCGGCGCATCGGCCGCTCGGGGCGGCGCCCGCGCTCCGGGGCGGTGTCCCTACTTGCCGCCGTCCTGGGTGGCGATCATCTGGGCGAGCCGGCTCGGCGAGACGGCGAGCGGGTGGGCCGCTTGGGTCACCCCGGACCAGCCGACCGGCGAGACATAGCCGATGACGGGGTAGCCGGCGTCGGTCGAGGTGGTCGGGTCGAAGTAGCCGGAGTCCCAGACCGCGTCGACGTCGCCGGCGGCGTCGATGACCGGCCCGGCGTTGCCCGAGACCACGTCGATCAGCCCGGCGCTCACCCCCGACACGATCCCCACATGGGCGGCGTACCCGCTCGCCATGTCGCCCCACACGACCACGTCGCCGGGCTGGGGGTTGTTGGAAGGGCCGGGCTGCCAGGCCCCGGTGTGGTCCTGCCCCCACGAGACCCAGGTGAAGGCCCAGCCGTTGATCCCGGAGGTGTCGATCCCGACGTTGGCCCACACCCACTGGGCGAAGTCCGAGCACCACTCCTGCGCGCTCGTGCCGGGGGCGCAGCCGGCCGTGGTCCCCCGGCCCCAGAAGCCGCTGTAGATGTTGCAGTTCGAGCCGGGCGGGTTCTCGACCACGGCCTGGTGGTTCTGGTCCTGGCTCTGGGCGAGGGCCACGATCTGGTTCAGCGCCTGGGACGCCGACGGGCCCGCCGCGAACACCGACACGACCGGGCCGCTCACGAGGGCGGTGGGGTCGGCCCCGACGGTCGGCCCGCTGGCCAGGCTGGTCAGGTCGTAGGAGTTCCAGAGCCGCCCGCCGGCCCCGTCGTTCACGTAGGTGATCAGGTGCCCGCTCGGACCCTGGGCGAACAGGTCGACGATGCTCGGCGTGTAGAAGATCGCGGTGGCCTCACCGGTGATGGCGGGGCTGTGCGAGATGGAGGTCAGGTCGTAGGAGTTCCAGAGCCGCCGGTTGGCCCCGTCGTTCACGAACTCGGTCAGGTGCCCGCCGGCGTTCACGTACACGTGCACCGTGGGGCCGTAGACGATGGCGGCCGGCTGGCCCGAGGCGGCCGGCCCCGAGGCGTCCTGGGTCAGGTCGTAGGAGCTCCAGGGGTGGCCGGCGGCCCCGTCGTTGACGAACTCGTAGAGGCTGCCGGCACCGTCCATGGCATAGACGTGGATCGAGGTCTGCCCATACAGGACCGCCCCCGGCGACCCCGACACGGCCGGCCCGCCAGCCGCCTGGGACAGGTTCGAGGTGGTCCAGCTGCGGGTGCCGCTGCCGGTCCCGCTGAGCTCGACCAGGCTGTTGTTGGCGCTCTGGGCGAACACGTCCAGCGCCGAGCCGACCACGATCACCGAGACGTCGCCCTGGACGGGCCCGACGCCGGCCGCCGAGCTCACGTCGGTGGCGCTCCACAGCTGGCTGCCCGACCCGTTGTTGGTGAACTCGTAGAGGTCACCCGAGACCGCCCGCGCCAAGACATAGACGGTGCTGTGGTTGAGGACGACCGCGGCCGGGTCGCCCGCGATCTGGGGGCCGCTCGCCCCGGTGGTGAGGTCGTAGGTGTTCCAGGCCCGGCCGCTCAGGTTGTCGTCCACGTACTGGACCAGGTCGCCGCCGTCCTGGCGGACGAAGACGTTCTGGAGGCCGCCGACGTAGACGGGGGCGGGCCGACCGCTGATGGTCGGCCCCCTAGCCGGGTCGGTCCGGTCGTAGGAGTTCCAGAGCCGGCCGTTGGCGCCGTCGTTGTTGAACTCCTGGAGCGGCATGGCGGCGCCGTTGGTGGCCGCGCCCACCGAGCCGGGGTGGCGGGATCCGAGGGTCAGGACGAGGACAGGGACCAGCGACGCGAGCGCGACCGCGACCATGGCCACCCTCGGCCAGCGGTGGTGGGGCTCAAGTGCTGCTTCATGGTTCGCCGACACGAACAAGGTGTCCAATGCGCACTCCCGACACTCGTGCAGGCCCTCGGCCAGACCTGCACTTGGACGGATCACCCTATGGCATGGGGCCCGCAGTTTCGAGGACCGTCTCCACCGAATTCGTGCCTAGAACGAGCGCATTCGGCAGTCCGGTGACGACCGTTGCGACACGGTGACGACCGAGCTCGCGCGCCACGGCCCCGAACCGACCGGACCGGGGGCGCCGAGCAACCCTCAAGGGGTAGTTGAGGCTATGCCCTGAGCAGGAGCGACGGGCTCGATCAAAGTCTCAACCTGACGTTGACCCCGGCAGATTCAGGGAAGCGTGACCACCTGGGCGGCGTAGGCGAGGCCACCCCCGAACCCGACCAGGAGGGCGCAGTCGCCGCTCTTGGCCCGGCCGTCGGCGAGGAGCCGGTGGGTCGCGAGCGGGACGCTCGCCGACGAGGTGTTCCCGCTCACCACGATGTCGTCGCCCACCACGACCGAAGGCGGCAGGTCCAGCCCCTTCACCAGCATGTCGGTGATCCGCTGATTGGCCTGATGGGGGACGAACACGTCGATGTCGGCGATCGTGATCCCGGCGGCCTTGCAGGCCGCCTCGGCCACCTTGGGCATCGCCTCGGCGGCCCACTTGAAGATGCGCCGCCCTTCCATGCTGATCGACGGCAGCCCGAGGCTCGGGTCGGCGCGGTGCTCGACCCAGTCGGGGGCCAGGACGAGCGCGTCGCCGCGATCGCCGTCGCTCCCCCACGTCACCGGGCCGACCCCCTCTCGCTCGGAGCGGCTGACGACGAAGGCGCCGGCGCCGTCGGCGAAGATGAACGCGGTCCCCCGGTCCTCGTGGTCGAGGAGGTCGGTCAACCGCTCGGCCCCGATCACGAGGACGTGCTCAGCGGTCCCACCACGGACCACGTCGCGGGCCAGCGAGAGGCCGTAGCAGAAGCCGGCGCAGGTGGCATTGATCTCGAGCGCCGCCACCTCGGTGCCGAGCGCCGCGGCCACCCGGGCGGCCAGCGGCTGCACCGGCTGTCCGTTCGAGCACGAAGCCACCATGATCAGGCCGACCGCGGCAGGCTCCACCCCGGCGGAGCGGAGCGCCTCGGTCGCCGCCGCGGCCGCCATGAAGGACAAGGTCTCGTCGGCGTCGGCCCACCGGCGGGTGACGATCCCGGTACGGGACCGGATCCACTCGTCGGTCGAGTCGATGTGCTCGCAGATCTCCTCGTTGGGCACGATCCGGCGGGGCCGGTAGGCGCCGATGCCGGTGATGGCGGCGGCGCCGCGGGAGGGGTCGGTCATGGGCGCACCCGGACTTTCATCGGGCGCCCGGCCTGAGCGAACGCCTCGTCGGAACCGTCGAACTTGGTGAAGTACAGCCGCAGCTCGTAGCCGTCGGGGCCCGACGGGACCCGCTCGACGACCACGTCGGAGACGGCGTGGGCGGCCAGATGGCGGAGCAGGTCGATCGGGTCGTACTCGTAGAGCATGACCAGGTCGGCGAGGCGCCGGATCCGGCTCTTGGTCGCCACCGCGTTGAACCACCCGTGCCCGAATCGCAGGGCCCGGAGGCCCCGGTCGAGCTCGCCGCCGGGGTTGCGGGCCTGGAACTGGACGAACCCGTGACCGCCGTGGTCGAGCAGCTCGAGGAGCTGATCGAAGAGCGCCAGGCCATCGGCCGCCACGATGTGCTGGAACACGAGCACCGAGTGGATGAAGTCGACGCGACCGTGCCGGCGGACCGCCTCGGCGTCGATGGTCCGGCCGACCACCAGCGCCTCGACGTTGCCGGCCCGGCAATCGGCCGCCCGGCCCGTCGCGCGCGCCACCATGGTCGGCGAGGCGTCGAGCCCGATCGCCCAGCCCGAACGGCCGGCCAGCGGGATCAGGTTGCGCCCGACGCCGCACCCGAAGTCGAGCGACACCGACGGCGCGAAGCCCGGATCGAGCTCGCCCTCGATGATGGCGAGCACGTGGTCGACGTGCTGCTGGCCCGACGCCCAGAACCGGGCCTCGGCTTCGGGCGTGAGCGTGCCGCCGCGGAACTCCTCGGTCGACAGGACGGCCCAGAGCGGGTCGGTTCGGGCCAGGTGCTCCCACGACCCGATGTCTCTGTCGAAGACGCTCACCAACCCGGGCCTCCGTTTCTCGCCACCGGCGATCCGGGCCAAGTTAGCCAAGTGGAGGGACGACCGACCGGCCCCGGGGGGCGCTATCGGGGGAGGCCGAACCGCCCGGTCAGGGTGCCGGCCGCCAGCACGTGGCCGCGGATCAGGAAGCGGAACTTGGCGTAGGTGGTCGTCTCGTTCGAGTCGACCTCGCCGTCCAGCGCGTAGACCGTGAAGTGGTAGCGGTGCGGGTCGTCGCCGGGGGGCGGCGCCATTCCGCCGTAGGCGCTCTCACCCCAGTCGCTGAACCCGGTGACACCGCCCGGGCTCCCGCCGGCGTCGATCGAGTGGACCGAGGCGGGCAGGTTGAACAGGACCCAATGGGTGAAGCCGACCGTGGTCGGGGCGTCGGGGTCGTAGCAGGTCACGGCGTAGCACCTCGTGCCCTCGGGCCCCTCGCTCCAGGTCAGGTCGGGGCTCTCGTTCTCGCCACCGACCATGGAGTGGGCGGCGGACTTCGGGATGGTCTCGCCCTCCGCGAACAGGTTGCTCCGCACCGCCAGCGTTGCCTCAGCCATGAGCGCCTCCACCTCGGGCGCCGCCCACCAACATGGGCGGCGCCATGCCTTCTCTATTGGGGTCGGTCCCACTCCCCCGGTGGGCCGGTCACAGTCCTACCCAAGGGGGCCGGGATCCGCACGCCGGGCGCTACTCGGCCAGGCCGACCGGGGCGCCGTCGACGATCTGGTCGAGGTACTCCGACAGGCCGTAGCCGACTCGCCCGTCGTCGAGGGTCCACTCCGTGAGGCCCTCGGAGATCCGGGTCACGAGCTCGTGGCCCTGGCCGTCGGGGCGGCGGTTGCGCAGCGGGATCAGGTTGAGGACCTGGCCCTTCACCGAGTAGGTCCGTTCGGCGGTGACCAGCTCGGCCTCGATGGAGCGGTGGTAGGGCGGGTCGCCCTCCCAGGTGGTCCGGATCCGAAAGTCGCGGCACCGCCGTTGGGCCTGGCCGTCCCGCACGAACCCGCCCCGGCCGCCCTCGCTGTCCCGACGGGCCACTCGCGACCCCATGAAGCCGAAGTCAGGACCGAAGTTGGCGGTCAGCCACCGGTAGTACCAGGGCGCCTGCCAGTAGCGGGGGCCCCAGCTGTGGTCGCGCAGCCCGAATCCGTCGAGCTCGAAACGGTCCTCGCCGACCTCGATGGTGCCGCCGGCGGCCACCAGTTGCTCGTAGTGACCCCGGGCGAACTCCTCGCCCGGGGTCTCAGCAGGCCGGTCGGGCTCGCCGCCGAACATCGCCGACGCGCCGGTGTAGACGAGGTCGACCGAGCAGCTCGCCCGCGGGTTGGCCGTGAAGGCGCGCTTGGGGTCGGCCATCTGGAGCGGGTCGTCGAGGAGCACCACCGGGCCGTCGTAGCGCACGGTCAGCTCCTCGAACGGCGTCACCACCGCGAAGCGCATCCCGGCGGCATCGAATGCGTCGTTGGTGCTCACGCGCGGACGAGCGAACATGAACCCGACGCGGCCATCGGGAAGGTAGAGACAGATCGTCATCTCGCCCGAGCCCTCGTTGGCCCGGTTGCCCAGGCGGAAGAAGCCGCCGCAGCGCGACGAGGGGTCGAAGGCATTGAAGTACATCGACTCGTTGAAGTTGGTCTCGGGGCCCAACTCGTGCATGTACTCGTCGGCGGGTTCGAGGCGGATCGCGATGGCGGCAGCCTATCGGTGCCGTCCCGAACCAGTCGTTAGTGTGCGGCCGTGGACGGCGACGAGCTGGCCCGGCACCTCGGGGCGATCGTCAGCGACGCCCTCGGCCGCCCGGTCGAGGTCCAAGGCCTCCAGCGCCTGCCGGGCGGCGCGTCCAAGAACACCTCCAGCTTCTCGGCGATCGACGAGCAGGGCGCCGAGCAACGCATGATCCTTCGCAG
>JBOGFV010000092.1:0-4996 GCA_050743525.1 Acidimicrobiales bacterium | reverse complement strand
CTCCAGGAGGACTGCCCGGAGCCGGTCGGTCTTCTCCTCGGACAGCTGCCCGAGGGGGAGGACGATCCGCAGCTCCCCCACCCCGCCAGCCACCAGCTCGGGCCGCCGGATCTCGATCGCGATGATCTGCGGGGTCTCCTCCCGCAGGTCGAGGCGGCCCTTCACGACGACGATGGCGTCGTTGGCGAGGAGGGTGCCGAACTCGGCCATGACCCGGGGGAAGACGATGACCTCCATCGAGGCCTCGAGGTCCTCCAGGACGAACTTGGCCATCAGTTCGCCCTTCTTCGTGTACTGGCGCTTGAGCTCGGTGACCACCCCCCCGACCGAGCGCACGACCCCCTCGGCCATCGGGCCGCCGCCGGCCTCCAACGCGGCCGAGTCGCGCAGCTCGGCGAGCGAGCAGTCGGTGTGACGGCCGAGCGAGCCCTCGAGGCCGCGGAGCGGGTGGTCGCTCACGTACAGGCCGAGCATCTCCTTCTCGAAGACGAGCAGCTGGGACTTGTCGAACTCGCGGTCCGGGACCGGGATCCGGGTGCCCTCCCAGTCGCCGCGGTCGGGGGACTCCTCGGCCGGCGCGAGCGACGAGAACAGCGTGGCGATGCCGGCATCGAGCTCCTTGCGGCGCTCGATGGTCCGCTCGACGATCTCCTCGAGCACCAGCCACAGCCCCTGGCGCCGATGGCCGAGCGAGTCGAACGCGCCCGCCTTGGTCAGCGACTCCATGGTCCGCTTGTTGAGGACGATCGGGTCGACCCGCCGGCAGAAGTCGTAGATGTCGGCAAAGGGACCGTTGGCCTCGCGGGCGTTGACGATCCGCTCGACCAGGCTCTCCCCCACGTTTCGGACCGAGGCCAGCCCGAAGACGATGCCGCGGCCCTCGCCGTCGGGGCGGGGCGCGAACTCGGCAACCGACCGGTTGACGTCGGGGACCGCCACCTCGATGCCGAGGGAGCGGCATTCGGCGAGGTAGACGGCGGTCCTGTCCTTGTCGTCCTTCACCGAGGTGAGCAGCGCGCTCAGGTACTCGACCGGGTAGTGGGCCTTGAGCCAGGCGGTCTGGTAGGCGACCAGGCCGTAGCCGTACGCGTGAGCCTTGGGGAACGCGTAGTCGGCGAACGGCTCGATCAGGTTGAACAGCCGCTCTCCCAGGTCCTCGCCGTAGCCGGTCCTCACGCAGCCGGCCACGAACTGCTTGCGCTCCTTGGCCATGAGGGCGCGGATCTTCTTCCCGCAGGCCTTGCGGAGGTTGTCGGCCTCCTCGAGCGAGTACCCGGCGAAGCGCTGGGCCACCCGCATCATCGACTCCTGATAGATCATCAGCCCGAAGGTGTCGTGGAGGAGCTCTTCCATCTCGGGGTGCTCGTAGACACCTTGCTTGCGGTTGTTCTTGCGATCGGCGTAGTCGTTGTGCATGTTGGCCGCCATCGGACCCGGCCGGTACAGGGCCACGAGCGCGGCCACGTCGTCGAAGCTGGTCGGCGCGAGCGAGCGCAGCAACGAGCGCATCGGACCGCCCTCGAGCTGGAACACCCCGATCGACGCTCCCTTCTGGAGCATCTCGAAGGTGGCGTCGTCGTCGAGATCGACGTTGTCGATGTCGATCCGTTCCCCGGTCGAGGCCTCGATGACATCGAGGGTCCGCTCGATCACCGAGAGGTTCCGCAGGCCCAGGAAGTCCATCTTCAGAAGGCCGAGGTCCGAGACCCCGTGCATCTCGTACTGGGTGACGATCGGGGCCGAGGCCGGGTCCTTCCCCGCCTCGGGCTTGCGCTGGATCGGCAGGTGCTCGGTCAGCGAGTCGTGGGTGATGACCACCGCGGCGGCATGGATGCCGTCCTGGCGCCGCAGGCCCTCGAGGCCCCGGGCCACATCGATGACCCGTTTGGCCTCGGGGTCGTGCTGGTACATCTGGCGCAGCTCGGTGGCGGTCTTGTAGCCGTCCTCCAGGCCGGGGACCGGTTCGAGGCACGCGTACAGCGGGGTGTCCCGGCCCATGACGAGCGGGGGCATGGCCTTGGCGATCTTGTCCCCGACCACGTAGGGAAGGCCCAACACCCGGGCCGCGTCCCGCACCGCCGCCCGGGCCTTGATGGTGGAGAAGGTCACGACCTGGGCGACGTGGTCCCAGCCGTAGCGCTCCGACGCGTAGCGGATCATCTCGGCGCGGTAGCGCTCGTCGAAGTCCATGTCGATGTCGGGCATCTCCTTGCGGCCCGGGTTGAGGAACCGCTCGAAGATGAGTTCGTAGCGGATCGGGTCGATGTCGACGATCCGGAGGCAGTAGGCGACGCAGCAGCCGGCCGAGGACCCGCGGCCGGGTCCCACCCGGATCCCGGAGGTGCGGGCGTGGTGGATGAGGTCCCAGACCACCAGGAAATAGGCGGCGAACCCCATCGATTCGATGACGCCGAGCTCGTAGTCGAGGCGCTCCCGGGCCTGGTCGGGCAGCGGGGACCCGTAGCGCTCCTCGGCGCCCCGGTAGCTCAGGTGGCGGAGGTAGCCGTTGGCGCGCTCCTCGTAGCTCGCTCCGGTGAACTCTGCAGGAACGGGAAACTCGGGGAGCTTGGCGGTCCCGAACTCGATCTCGACATTGGCTCGCTCGGCGATGAGGAGCGAGTTGTCGCAGGCTTCGGGGAGATCGCGGAACAGGTGCCGCATCTCGGCCGCGCTCTTCAGGTAGTGCTCGGTGCCTTCGAGCTTGAACCGCTTCGG
The DNA here is from genome assembly GCA_050743525.1 of Acidimicrobiales bacterium. GTDB lineage: Bacteria > Actinomycetota > Acidimicrobiia > Acidimicrobiales > RAAP-2 > Palsa-461. Next base: position 2,281 of record JBOGFV010000092.1, on the reverse strand, counting down.
GTCGCTCATGAGCGTCCCGGTCTGCACGCACAGCAGCGCGTCGTGGGCCTCGGCGTCGGTGCGGTGGCAGTAGTGGCTGTCGTTGGTGGCCAGCAGCGGCGCACCGATCCGGCGGGCGATCTCGACGAGCTGCGGGTTGGTCTGGCGCTGTTGGGCGAGCCCGTGGTCCTGGAGCTCGACGAAGAGGTTGTCCCGCCCGAAGATGTCCTGGAGTCGCGCCGCCTTGGCTTCGGCCCCGGCCACGTCGCCGGCCAACAGCGTCTGCAGCACGACACCGCCGAGACACCCGGTGGTCGCGATCAGGCCCTCGTGGTGGCGGTCGAGCAGCTCCCAGTCGACGCGGGGCTTGTAGTAGTAGCCCTCCAGGTAGGCGTCGGAGGACAGCTTCATCAGGTTGGCGTAGCCGACGTTGTTCTCGGCGAGGACGGTCAGGTGGTAGTAGAGCTTCTGGCCGCCGTCGACATCGCCGCCGGTGTCGTCGACCTTGCCCCGGCGGACCGGACGCTCGTGCCGGGAGTCCCCGGCCATGTAGGCCTCGGTGCCGATGACCGGGTTCAGCCCGGCGTCCCGACAGGCGCGGTAGAAGTCGAGGACCCCGTACATGTTCCCGTGGTCCGTGATGCCGAGGGCGCTCTGGCCGTCTTCGACCGCCGCCTTGACGAGGTCGTCGACACGGGCCGCACCGTCGAGCATCGAGAACTCGGTGTGGGTGTGCAGATGGGCGAAGGAAGACCGGTCCGCCAACTCCCCCGAGCCCTCCAATCCGCCGTCCACAGGGCTCCGCCGCGCTGTGGAGAACTACAGCCGTGTGTTTCTGACGATAGCCGGTCGCCAGGCCCCCGCCGGGGGGGATCCGACGGAGCTCAGAGGTAGGTGCCGCTCCGCTCGCCGTCCTGGCCCCGCGACGGGGGCAGGCCTCGGTGGCGCATCTCGTCGAGCTGGGCCCGGGCCGTCAGCTGCTGGGCCATGAGGGCGGCCTGGATGCCGTGGAACAGCCCCTCCAGCCAGCCGACCAGCTGGGCCTGGGCGACCCGCAGCTCGGCCTCGGAAGGCACCCGGTCCTCGTCGAAGGGGATGGCGATCGTCTCGAGCTCGGCGGCCAGGTCCGGCGACAGCGTCCCGGCCAGCTCCAGGACGCTCGTGTCGTAGATCTCCCGAAGCCGGGCCCGCCCGGCCTCGTCGAGTGGCGCGTGGCGGACCTCGTCGAGGAGCTGCTTCACCATCGAGCCGATCCGCATGACCTTGGCCGGCTTCTCGATGGTCTCCCCTCCGGCCACCTCGAGGCCCTCGCCCGACCCCTCGGCGGGGATCACCTCGTCGGGGGCGACGGGGCGGGGGCGGCCGGCCTCGGTGGGGTCCTGAGTCATGCCCCGATGATGCCAAATCGCCGACCCCCCAAGCCGCCTGGCCGCTGGGGGTCCGGGCCCAGGCACGGGACCCGGGAGTCGACGCAGGTGGCGGGTAACATCGTCCTACGTGAGAGTGTCCACCCGAGGCGACTACGCGAGCCGGGCGCTGCTGTCCCTGGCGCTGCACGACTCGCCGGCGGTGCCCACCTCGGTGCGCGACATCGCCGAGCGGACCGGCCTCCCCCAGCCCTACCTCGAGCAGATCCTGCTGGCCCTGAAAGGGGCGGGCCTGGTGCGTTCGAAGCGCGGGGTCGGCGGCGGCTACGTGCTGGCCCGGACCCCCGACACCATCACCCTGGCCCAGATCGTCTCGGCGGTCGACGGACCGATCGTGGCCGGCGAGTTCGGCGAGCCCCACGCCGACGGCGCCTGCGACCACGAGGGCCAGTGCGTCCTGCTCGCCTTCTGGGCCGAGGTCGGAGAGAAGATGCGCGAGCACCTCGCCTCGTTCACCCTGGCCGACATGGCCGCCAAGGCCAAGGGCAACGGCCCGGTCGTTCGGGTGGCCCCCGATCCGGTCGTCACCCGGGCGATGGCTCGTTCCAGCGCTCGATAGTCGGCACCTCCCGCTCCCAGCCGAGGATCCCGACCGAGCACGCATCGAGGGCCAGGAACCGGCCGCCGATCGGCGGCAAGCCGACCCAGCGCGACGCCAGCACCCGCAGCACGTGGCCGTGGGCGAAGCACAGCGTGTCGCCGCTGATCGCCCGGGCCCGCTCGATCACCCGGTCGACCCGGTAGCCGATCGCGGAGCTGGTCTCGCCGCCCGGCACGCCGTCGTTCCACAGGGACCAGCCGGGGCGCTCGTCCCTGATCTCGGTGGTCGTCCGGCCCTCGTACTCGCCGTAGTCCCACTCGAGCAGGTCGTCGGT
>JBOGFV010000091.1:0-1739 GCA_050743525.1 Acidimicrobiales bacterium | reverse complement strand
AGTCGACCCACACCAGCCCGAAGCGGTGCTGGTAGCCGTGCGCCCATTCGAAATTGTCGAGGAGGCTCCACACGAAGTAGCCGCGCAGGTCGACTCCTTTCGCGATGGCGTCGTGGGCGGCGCGCAGGTGGGCGTCGAGGTAGGCGATGCGCTCGTTGTCGTGAATGGTCCCGTCGGGACCGACGTAGTCGGCGAAGGCGGCGCCGTTCTCGGTCACGTACATGGGGATCGGCCCGTGATCGCGCTGCAAGCCGACCAACAGTTCAGTGAGCCCCCCGGCCTCGATCGGCCAGCCCATCTGGGTCCGGGCGGTCTCGGGTCGCACCACGGTGCGCACACCGAGGTCCCCGTTGATCGCATCGTGGTCGGCCGGAACGACCCACCAGCCGGCCGCCTGGGCCTCGACCGTGCGTCCGGCAGCTGCGACCAGCTCGGGCCGGTAGTAGTTGACGCCGAGGAAGTCGATGGGCCTGCTGATCGCTTCCAGATCCCCGGCCCGGACGACCGAGAAGCCGGGTCCGTGGCCCCGATAGTGCTCGAGCACGTCCTCGGGGTAGGCCCCGGAGAAGATCGGTTCCAAGAACAGGCGGTTGAGGTTGCCGTCGAGCCGCCGGGCAGCGGCCAGGTCGTCGGGGTGTCCGCTCGCCGCACGGACGGGAGCGAGGTTGAGGGTGATGCCGACCGGGGCGTGGGGCACCGCTGCTCGCAGGGCGTCGAGGGCGAGTGCGTGGCCGAGCAGGAGATGGTGGGTGGCCGCCGCCGCCGCCCCGAGGTCCTGGCGGCCCGGGGCGTGAGTCCCGGCCCCGTAGCCGAGCCAGGCGGAGCACCACGGCTCGTTGAGCGTCGTCCACCGACCGACCCGGTCGCCGAGGGCCGCGGCGACGATCCCCGCCAACTCGGCGAAGCGCTCGGCGGTGTCGCGGGCCACCCACCCGCCGGCGCCCTCGAGCGCTTGGGGGAGGTCCCAGTGGTACAGGGTGGCGACGGGGACGATCCCTCGTGCTCGCAACCCGTCGACGAGGGCCCGGTAGAAGTCGAGCCCGACCTCGTTAGCCGGGCTCTTGCCGGTTGGCTGCACCCGGGACCAGGACACCGAGAACCGGTAGGCGCCGGCACCGAGGGCGCCGAGCAGGTCGAGGTCTTGGGGGAGGCGCCGGTAGTGGTCGCACGCGACGTCGCCGGTGTCACCGTTGCGGGTGGCGCCCGTGCGGTGGCTGAAGGTGTCCCAGATCGACGGGCCGCGCCCGTCGGCGTCGACGGAGCCCTCGATCTGGTACGCCGAGCTCGCCGTCCCCCAGAGAAAGCCGGACGGAAACGTGAGGGGTTCGCTCATCTCAGCGCCTCGGGTGGAGCTGGAGCACGACGTACTCGTCGGACGGGGCCGCGGGCTGGGCCGGGTCGTAGGGGTCGGACTTGGACGGGAAGCCCACCACGGTGGACAAGTTGTACTCGCCCCACGCCGCCCCGTACATGACCGGGATGACCGGCACCTTCGTGGCCACGACGTCGCCCAAGGTGTCGATGGCCGAGCGCACCGCCGTCTGGTCGTTGCCGGCCGCGGCGTAGGCCTGGAGCGCTGCTGTGGCGGCCGGGTCGTTGAAGCCCTCGAAGTTCCCGGCCGAGCCGCCGATCAAGGAGGGGTCCAGCCAGTTCTCGAACTGGCCGTAGGGGATGGCGGCCGTCTGGCCCCAGCGCAGCGTCATGTCGAAGTGCCCGCTGGCGAGGTCGGTGCTCCAGGC
>JBOGFV010000090.1:0-1937 GCA_050743525.1 Acidimicrobiales bacterium | reverse complement strand
ACCCGGTCCCAGCGCTCGGGCACCCGTAGGAGATGCCACAGGGCGTTGGCCATCATATTGGCGGTTGTCTCGTGGCCGGCCAGGAACAGGCCCGGAACGAGTGAGAGCAGCTCGTGGTCGGTGAGGTCGCCCGATGCCTGCTGGGCGACCAGCGAGGTCATCAGGTCGTCACGGGGCTCGAGCCGGCGCTCCTCGAACAACTCGAGCACCCGGTCGTGCATGGCCACGACCCGGCGGGCCAGGGTCATCTGCTCCTCGAGGGGGACCCCCGAGAGGTAGGCGACCGACAGCTCGGCCCAATCCTCGGTGACCTGCCGGAAGAAGCCCATGTCCTGCTCCCCGATCCCGATCAGCTTGGCGACGGTGGTGAGCGGGAGCGGGTAGGCGAGCTCGGCCAGCAAATCGGCTCCGCCGGTCGGCCGGAGCCGCTCGAGGATCGCGGTGGTGTGGGTGCGGATCTCGCCCTCCAAGGTCTTGATCCGGCCCGGGGTGAGCGAGGACTGCAGGATCGGGCGCAGCTTGGTGTGCTCGGGCGGGTCAAGCCCGATGAGGGAGCCCTCCATCGGGATCTTGTCGCCGAAGAACGTCGCCACCTCCGGGGAGATCAGATCCCTGATGGAGAGGATCTCCTTCGAGGTGAAGCGCTCGGGGTCCCGCAGGATGCGGTCGATGTCGTCGAACCGGGTCACTACCCAGGCGTTCACTGCTGGCGCGAAGAAGACCGGCTCGCTGGCCCGCGCGTACTCGAGGACCGGGCCCGGATCGGCCATGAAGCCGGGGTCGAATGGGTTGAAGACCTCGGATGGCACGAACGGTGGGGGAGCGGGCTCCTCGGGGGGCGGCTCGGGCGGGGGCGGCGGGGTGAACCAGATCCGCGGCTCGGCAACGATGGTGTCGGATCGGTGCGAATCGCTGCCGATCAGACCCTTCAGGCTCCGGCGCCCGGCGCGGCGGTTGGTGTGGGGCGGGGAGAGGACCGTGTCGAGCGGGAGTCGGAGGCTCCGGATCGACGCCGGCTCGGCGTGGCTGAGGCGCAGCACGAGACCGAGCTGTTCTTCACCATCGAGTCGGTAGAGCTGGCGGAACGACGCGGCCAGCGCCCCCAGCCGGGCCGCGTACCGGGTCCCGACCAGCGAGAGGAAGTTCTCCTCGCCGTGGGCGTAGATGAACAGCGGCGAGGTGGGATGGACGGCCAGCCCGGCCATCTCGGCGGCCAGCCACACCCGCATCACTGCCTGCCCGCACTTGACGAAGTCGACCGGGGCCGAGCCCGTCGAGGTCATGACCACGAGCGCGGAGCTTGACGCGATCTGCTTGTGGGTGTTGTCACCGAGTGCCTGGCCAGCGTCCCAGTCGGCCAGCTGGGCCATGACGTCGGCGCGCCGGGCGACCCCAAGGGCGGCCAGGTCGGCCCCGTCCAGCTCGAGGGAGCGGACATCGATCCCGGTCTCGAGCGAGTCGCGACCCGGCCAGCGGAGCTCCCGCATCATCTCGGTATGGGTCTGAGGGGTGAGGAACCGCAGGCGGTCCGACTCGGCCAGCAGCTCGGCGGCGATGTCGAGCTGGTCCCGCTCGGTGAGCACGTGGAACCCGCCGCCCTCGCTGACCCCGACCTCGGCCAGGCGCCCCAAGAGCCCGGGGTCGATGGGCGAGGGCGTCCCCTTCTTGCGGTTGGAGGTCCGCTGCAGCATCGGCTCGAACAGCCCGGCCAGAGCGGGGTCGCGGTCGGACTCGAACTGCAGGACGCCAACCGGCCCGTCGAAGTGTGGGTCGGGGAAGAGGTGGGCTGGACCGAGCATGCCCTGGGCGGCCGCGGCCACCCGGGCGTTGAATAGCGAGGCCCCGATGGCCACGTAGCTGCCCCGGTAGGCGACGTCCATGGACACCGACTTGGCCGGGTCGAGGTACACGCTGAAGGCTTCATCGGAGATCTCGAA
>JBOGFV010000089.1:0-3637 GCA_050743525.1 Acidimicrobiales bacterium | reverse complement strand
GGCCCCGGCGGCCCCGAGCTCGGGGGGATGGCCTGATGGGCGGGGGCGGCGGTGGCGGCATGTGGGGCGGTGGGGGCGGGATGGGCGGCCGTCCAGGTGGCTCGCCCGGCAATCCCGGCAACGGCCTCCCGTTCGCGGGGATCCCGCCCGAGCTCCAGGACGGGGTCGACAAGCTGCTGGCCAGCGAGGGCGACCACGGTGTGCCGGCCGCGGCGTTCAGCTACCAGATGACCGACGCCGAACGGCAGGTCATGACGCTGCGCCAGCTCATCTTCGAGCACTGGGGTCTGGCCGTCCTGGCCCTGGCGTTCGTGGCCACCGTCAGCCTGGCCAACCAAGCCGGCCCATGGCTGATCGACCGCGGTGTCAACTACCTGGCCGCCTCGTTCAGCGGGTCCAACCACGGCTACGGCACCATCGTTGCTTACTCGGTGCTGTTCTTCGTCGCGATCGGGATCAGCGCGTCGGCGCAGTTCCTCCAGGTCCGCACGACCGGCCGGCTGGCCGCCCGGGTCATGAACGACCTCCGGGTGAAGGTGTTCACCCACCTCCAGCGCATGTCGCTCGACTTCTACACAGACGAGAAGGCGGGCGTGATCATGACGCGGATGACGAGCGACATCGAGAACCTCCAGCAGCTGCTCCAGGACGGCCTGGCCAGCTTCGCGGTGCAAGGCCTCACCATGGTCGTGATCACTGCGATCCTGTTCGCCCTCAACGTCAAGCTGGCCATCGTCACGGTGCTGGTGGTCATCCCGGTCCTCACCATCCTGTCGCTGTGGTTCCGGGCCGCCTCCGAGCGCGGCTACGACCGGGTCCGCGACGGGATCGCGGGGGTGCTGGCCGACCTGTCCGAGAGCCTGCACGGGGTGCGGATCGTCACCGCCCACAACCGGCAACGCCACAACATCATCAACCACCGCAACGTGGTCGGTGAGTACCGGGACGCCAACAACTACACGGCCCAGATCAACGCGATCTACGGTCCTGGCACCCAGATGCTCGGCTATCTGGGACAGGTGGTCATCCTGGCGGTCGGCGGCACGATGGTGCTCCACCACCAGCTGTCATTCGGAGCCTTGACGGCCTTCTTCCTGTACGTCAGCCGGTTCCTGCAGCCGATCGCGCTCCTCACCCAGCAGTACAACACCTACCAGCAGGGCCAGGCCTCGATCACCAAGCTGAACGGCCTCCTCGGGCTGGCCCCGAGCGTGCCGGAGGACCCGAACGCCGTCGAGCTGCCCCCGATCAGCGGCGCCATCACCTTCGACCACGTGACCTTCGGCTACGACCCGGCCATCCCGGTGCTGCACGACATCGACCTCACGATCGACGCCGGCGAGACGGTCGCCTTCGTCGGCCCGACCGGGGCCGGCAAGTCCACGATGGCCAAGCTGGTCACCCGCTTCTACGACCCGACCGGCGGCCGGGTGCTGATCGACGGCCACGACATCCGCCACGTGCTCATCGAGTCACTGCGCCACCAACTGGGGGTGGTGCCGCAGGAGCCGTTCCTGTTCGCCGGCACGGTTCGGGACAACATCGCCTTCGCCCGGGACGGAGTCAGCGACGACGAGGTCCGCGAGGCGATCGCGAGGGTGGGCCTGGCCGAGGTGATCGACCGGCTCCCCCACGGGATCGACGGCATCGTCCACGAGCGGGGCCAGACGCTGTCCTCGGGCGAGCGCCAGCTGATCGCGCTGGCCCGGGCTTTCGTGGCCCAGCCCCGGGTCCTGGTCCTCGACGAGGCGACCTCGAACCTCGACCTGCTCTCGGAGTCCAAGATCGAGCGGGCCCTCGACGTGCTGCTGGAGGGCCGGACGGCCATCCTCATCGCCCACCGGCTCACCACCGCCATGAAGGCGGACCGGATCGTGGTCATCGACGAGGGCGGGATCGTCGAGATGGGCTCCCACGACCAGTTGGTCGAGTCGGGCGGCCGCTACGCCGAGATGTACGAGACCTGGATCTCCCATGCCGAGGGCGCGCCGGCCGACTCGTAGGCTGATATCCGACCTGCCCACGAGAGCCAGGAACGCCGTCAGCGAGGTCGGTCTTCGATGAGTGACAAGTCCGATGCCAAGACGATCGACTCCTTGTTTGCCGGGCTCGGAGGCTGGCGCGGGGCCACGCTCACGAGGCTCCGCACCCTCATCAAGCAGGCCGACCCGGACGTGGTCGAAGAGCTCAAGTGGAAGAAGGCCTCGAACCCGGACGGCGTGCCGGTGTGGTCGGACGACGGCATGATCTGCACCGGCGAGGTCTACAAGGACCACGTCAAGCTGACCTTCGCCAAGGGCGCCTCCGTCGAGGACCCTGACGGGCTGTTCAACGCCAGCCTCGGCGGCAACCTCCGCCGGGCCATCGACTTCTACGAGGGTGACAAGGTCAAGGGGACGGCGTTCAAGTCGCTCGTCCGGGCGGCGGTCAGGTTGAACCAGGCCAGCGGGCGCCGTCGCTGACGACGACCTAACCGTGCCCCCACCGCGCCCTCACCACCTCCTCACAGTCTGAGCCCACCATTCGGGCATGACGGAGCGGGACTGGCGGTGCAAGGCACTGGTCGCGGTGGCGACCGCGGCGGCACTGACCATCGGTCTCACCGGCGCCATGGCGGCCGGGGCGGGGGCGCCCACCACCGCGTCGGACCCCCGCAACAAGGTCGTGACGATCGAGACCTGGGGCTCGTGCAAGACCAGAGCGCTGGTCGAGTGGGCCAAGGTCGCCGGCGCCAACCACGCCTGGATGGGCCATCAGGACTCGCCGGGCGCCGAGCTGCTGGTCGGCCGGCCGTTCATGGGGTTCGACTCGAGGCTGGCCGTGTGGTCGTACCTCGCCGCCCACCCCCGGACCTAATGGGACTCGATCGGCTCGATTTCGGCGTTCACCTCGGCCACCACGTCGAGCAGCGTGCCCAGGTGGTCGAGGCGCTCGGAGGCGCTCCCGGCGACGTGGACCCGCAGCGTCGTGATGCCGCAGTCCCGGTAGAGGCGGAGGCGCTCGGCCACCATCGCAGGGGTGCCGAGAAGGTTCGTTCGCAAGCCGATCTCGGCCGGCACTCGTGCGGCCGCCGCCTCCCGATCCCCCGACCGCCACAACTGCTCGACCGCCGCCACATCGTCGCCGAAGCCCTGGCGAGCGAAGGCGTTGTTGTAGAAATTCTGCCGCGCCGAGCCCATCGCCCCGAACGTGAAGGCATAGCCGCGGGCGTGGCGCTTGGCCGCCTCGTCCACGTCGTCGGTGAACTCGACCGCCGCCGGCGCGCTGAGGTCGAGCGAGGCGAGGCTCCGGCCGGCGGCCGCCGCGCCGTCGCGGATGGGGCCGAGGAAGGCGTCGGCCGTCTCGGGCATGAACGAGGTGCCGATCCAGCCGTCAGCCAGCTCGCCGGTGAGCCGTAGGTTGGCTGGGCCGAGCGACGCGATGTAGATCGGCACCGGCGCCGACGGCGCCGAGGAGCGGATCGAGCGGCCCGCGCCCCCCGGCAGCGGGAGCGTGTAGACCTCGCCCTCGTGGCGGGAGCGCTCGCCGCTGGCGATCCGGCGGACGATCTCGATTGTCTCGCGGGTCCGACTGATCGGGTGCTCGAAGCGGACCCCGTGCCACCCCTCCATCACCTGGGGGCCGCTCGTGCAGAGGC
>JBOGFV010000088.1:0-2433 GCA_050743525.1 Acidimicrobiales bacterium | reverse complement strand
CCCGACACCTGACGAGTACCCGGCGAGACCGGGATGAACCAGCCCTGGGGGAGAGCGGCCTCGAGGAGGGCCTCGAGGCTGACGCCGGCGCCCACCTCGACCTCGCCGGTGCCCGGGTCGATCTCCTCGATGGCGTCGAGGCGGGAGGTCTCGACGACCAGCCCGCCGGCGCACTGGGCCGCGTCGCCGTAGCTGCGGCCGAGCCCGCGGGCGATGACCCCGCGATCGCTCGGGGGGAGCTCGCTCAGCGAGTCGGGGGAGAGGACCCGGGCGCCGCTCGGCGCGGTCCGGCCCCAACCCGACAGGATCCGGTCCTCGACTCCCGCTGCCTCGGCGCCGGCCCAGCTAGGCATAGATCCCGATCAGGAAGAAGAGCAGCCATAACGCCCCGAACACGTGCAGCCACCGATCCCGCAGCGCCAGCTCCTCGGGGGCCGACCCACCGCCGGCGTCGAGCACCCGCAGGACGTGGAGCACCGCGATGGTGAAGGGGACGACCGTGAGCTCGGTCCAGAGCACCGCATGGCTCGCGTGCGCGCCGAGGCCGGTCCGGTCGAAGGCCCACAGGCAGTAGGTCGTCACCGAGGCAGTGGCAGTGACGATGAGTGCGGCCTGGAGGAAGCTGGGGGTGTAGTCCGACAGCACCGGGCGATGCGCCCCGCGGTTGTCGCCGAGGCTGCGGTACTCGGCGAACCGCTTCCCGGTCACGATGAATAGGGCGCCGAACGAGGTCACGGCCAGGAACCAGTTTGAGAGCGGGACATGGGTGGCGACGCCACCCGCGACGGCCCGCAGGACGAAGCCGGACGTGACCGAGGCGAGCTCGACGACGGCCAGGTACTTGACCCAGATGTTGTAAGCGGTGCTCACCGCGGCGTAGAGGGCCATGACCACGGTGAGCCGCCAGCCGGCCACGAACCACGAGGCCACCAGGCCGCCGCCGACCAGCACCGCGGCCAGGGTGAGGGCGGGACCGACGGTGAGGTGCCCGGCCGCCAGGGGCCGGTGCCGCTTCTCGGGGTGTTGGCGGTCGGCCTCCATGTCGAGCACGTCGTTGGAGAGGTACATCCCCGACGCCACCGCGCAGAAGATCGCGAAGGCGCCGAAAGCGCGGCCGACGGTCGCCCCGTGACCAAGGGTTCCGGCGGCGGCCGGCGCCACGAAGACGAGCAGGTTCTTCACCCACTGGCGGGGCCGCAGGGACCGGACGAGGGCGACCGCTTGGCCGGACGGCGCTCCACTGGGCTGGGGGTTCGGGGTTCCGTCGCCGTTCGCGGCGGGTTCCGGCGGCTCCTCCGAAGGCTCGGCTTCGACTCGTCCGACCACGGCTAGAGGTTAGATGGGCGAGGCCGCGGTCCCGGGCGGGCGATCCGCTCACGCGAGTGAACCCTCCTATCCTGAGGTGTCCATGGCCGATCGGACCGATCCCGGCGCCCCGGGGGCCACCGGTCCGGGGCGCCCCGTCCGCCGTCCGCTCCGCCGAAAGGTCGCGCCAGCGGGCCGGCGCCGGCGGATCCGGATCGTCGCCCTTGTCGTGGTGGTCGGGCTGTTGATTCCGTTCGGAATCTCGTTCGGCTCGACCCTCGCCGACCCGGCCAATGGGTCGTCGATCGGGGCTCGGGCGGCCGAATGGTTCCGGGGGCACGGTGCTGCCAGCGCGGTCAACTGGGTCGAGAACCTCTGGTACTCGCACCACCAGCCTCCGGTCGGAGGGGCCCCGCCCAAGGGCGAGATCCGCATCCCGCGGGGCCTCGTCGCCCCGGTGCCGGTCGGGCCGAGCCACCTCGACCCGCCGAAACCGATGACGCCGCTCGCTTCGCCGGCCCAACCCGGCGAGGGGAGCTGGTCGCCGGCCGGGCGCCTCGTCGAAGGAGTCCCCTCCTTGTACACGACCGAGTTGCGGCCCGACCCGGTTCACACGAGCCAGGTGGTCGGCGTCGCATGGATGGACACCAAACTCCTCCACGCGACCCTGTACTCGGGCAGCATCATCCCGGGCGGCGGCCCGTTCACCCACAGCGCCCCGATCACGGCCGATGCCGCGATGTCGGTCGTGACGGCGTTCAACTCCGGCTTCCTGATGTCCAATGCGCAGGGCGGCTACTACACCGACGGCCGGACCGAGGTCCCGTTGCGCGACGGCGCGGCTTCGTTCGTCGTCGATGCCAACGGCACCGCCACGGTCGGCCAGTGGGGCCGCGACGTCTCGATGACCCCCGGTGTCATCTCGGTCCGCCAGAACCTGGACCTGCTGGTCGACGGCGGCCATCCGGTGGCCGGGCTCAACTCCAACGACACCTCGCACTGGGGCTTCACGCTCGGCAACCAGATCTACGTGTGGCGCTCCGGCGTCGGGGTGACGGCCGACGGTGCGCTCGTGTACGTCGGTGGCCCGTCGCTCAACATCACCAGCCTGGCCAATGTGCTCGCCGA
>JBOGFV010000087.1:0-4701 GCA_050743525.1 Acidimicrobiales bacterium | reverse complement strand
GGTTATAGGAGCGTCCCCTTAGGGACCGCCGGTAAGCTTCGACCAGGAAGAACAGCGCTTCTCGACGCGTCTCGGTGCCCGGGCCCGACGCGAGCGCTGCGCCGAGCCCGTTCCAGAAGAGGCGGCGCCGCAAATGAAGATCCTGGTGATCGACGACGATCCCGCCGTGAGCGCCTCGCTGGAGCGCGCGCTGCGGCTGGAGGGCTACGACGTCGACACGGCTCGGGACGGCGGGTCAGGCCTGGAGTCGCTGGCCCTCGCCCCTCCCGACGCGGTGATCCTCGACCTCGGGCTCCCCGACATCGACGGGCTCGAGGTCTGCAAGCGGATGCGGTCGGCTCGCGACGACACCCCGGTGCTCATGCTCACCGCCCGAGACGCCGTGAGCGACCGGGTCCAGGGCCTCGACGCCGGCGCCGACGACGACCTGGTCAAGCCGTTCGCCCTGGCCGAGCTGCTGGCCCGGCTGCGGGCCCTCTTGCGCCGCCGCAGCGGCGAGGAGGGCGAGTCGCTCCGCTTCGGCGACCTCGAGCTCGACCTCGGGACCCGGGAGGCCCGCCGGGGCGGCCGGGCGTTCTCCCTCACCCGGATCGAGTTCGACCTGCTCGAGCTGTTCCTCCACCACCCCCGCCAGGTGCTCACCCGTGACGTGATCCTCGAGCGGGTGTGGGGCTACGACTTCGACTCGGGGACCAACTCGCTGGCCGTCTACGTCGGCTACCTGCGCCGCAAGACCGAGGAGGGCGGGGAGCCCCGCTACATCCACACGGTCCGGGGCGTCGGCTACGTGCTCCGGGAGCCATGACCTTCCGGACCCGCATGGTGCTGGCGGCCGTCGTCGTCGCCGTCTTCGCCATCCTGGCCGCCTCGCTGGGCGCCTACCTGGCCTCGCGCAACGCCCTCATCAACTCGGTCGACGACGTCCTGCACTCGACGGTCGACCAGGTGTTGCAATTTTCCGACTCCCCGAGCGGCATCAGCATCGACCCCAGCGACGGCCGCGTCCTGGACGTCGCCAGCCCCATCGCGCAGCTCGAAGCGGCCGGGGTCCGATCGAGCCAGCCCACCCTCCCCGTCACCGCTGGGGTGCGGGCGGTGGCGGCGGGTCGGGCCAAGGCCTTCTACACCGACATTCGGGTGGGCGGCGTCGAGTACCGGGAGTACGTGGCGCCGACGCCGCCCATTCGGGTGAACAACGGCGCCTTCGTCTTCCTGACCTCGGGGTCGGTCCAGGTCGCCCAGGTGCTCACCGGAGTCAACGACCAGCTCGGTCACCTCGGCTTCGCGCTGCTGGTCGTGGCGCTGGCCGCGCTGAGCCTGGCGGTGCTGCTCGGGTGGTTCGTGTCCCGCACCGCCGTCAACCCGCTGAACGACCTGACCGCCTCGATCGAGGAACTTGCCCGCACCACCGACGTGTCCGAGCGCCTGGAGCCGGGCGGACCCGACGAGCTTGGGCGGCTCCGCCACGCCTTCAACCACCTGCTCGGGGCGCTCGAGGCGTCGCGGGAGTCCCAGCAGCAATTGGTGGTCGACGCCTCCCACGAGCTGCGGACCCCGCTGACCAGCCTGCGCACCAACCTCGAGATCGTCCGACGCGTCGACGAGCTCCCCGAGGCCGAGCGCGAGGTGCTGGTCGCCGACGTGCTCAGCCAGATGGAGGAGCTGACCAACCTGGTCGGGGACCTCGCCGAACTGGCCCGGGGCAACCGGACCGACGAGCAGGCCGCCCCGCTCCGGCTCGACCAGCTGGTCGACGATGCCGTGCAGCTGGCCAACACCCACGGGCGCCAGCGGGCCGTCACCTTCCTCCCCGAGCTCGACGAGACCTGGGTCGAGGGGCGGGCCGACCGGATCGCCCGAGCGGTCGGGAACCTGCTCGACAACGCGCTCAAGTGGAGCCCCGACGGCGGCACCGTGAACGTCCGCTGCCGAGGGGGTGACGTGGCGGTGCGCGACCACGGGCCCGGGATCGACACCGAGGACCTCCCGCACATCTTCGACCGCTTCTACCGGTCCCGGGCCGCCCGGGCTCTGCCCGGCTCGGGCCTCGGCCTCGCCATCGTCGCCCAGGTGGCCGACGACGAGGGCGGCTCGGTGGCGGCCTCCAACGCCCGCGACGGCGGGGCCGTCATCACCCTCCACCTCCCCGTCGTCCGGGAGCCCGCCGAGGTGCCATAGAGGCCCCAACGAACGCTTGCGGCTCCACAAGCTGGAGAAACCATCAAAGGGCCAGCGTAGAAGGGCGGGGCTTTGGGTAAAGGGCCTGCGTGGACACGATGACGAGGACGACGAGCACGGCGCGTGGAGCCCCCGGGGCTCAACGGCGAGCCTGGCCCTGGCTCGTCGCCTTCGTGATCATCGTGGCGGCGATCGCGGCGCCCCTCGCGGTGCTGGAGGCCCAGAAGAAGACGGTCGTCATGATGGGCGACTCGCTCACCGTCGAGTCGTACTGGGCGGCCGCCGACTACCTCGGCCAGGGCTACACCGTCCAGCCGGCCGCCATCGGCGGCAGCGGCCTCCTCGACACCCAGGTCGACTGGGTGGCGCGCGCCCACCAGGTGATCGATGACTCGAACCCGAGCGTGGTCGTCGCCGAGTTCATCGGCGACTACGGCCTGCTCGGCGAGCGCCCCGGGGTGGCCGCCCACTCCGTCGCCTGGTACGAGCAGTGGGCCCAGGTCGCCCAGCAGATGGAGGATGTCCTCACGTCGCGCGGCGCCACGGTGTACTGGGTGATCGGGCCGCCGGTCCAGGACCCCGCCAACAACCAGGCCATCGTGGAGCTCGACAAGATCTACGCCAACCTGCACGTGCCCAACACCGCGTCGGGGCATCCCCCGCTCATCAACGTGACGCCCCTACTCACCGGAGGGACCGGCACCTACACCCAGGACGTGCCCGGCCCCGGCGGCACCCCCGTCGAGGTCCGCACCCCCGACGGCACCCACTTCACCCTCTACGGCATCGCCCTGTTCGGCAAGGCGGTGGCCGAGGGGATCCTCTCGTAGGGATCAGCCGACCAGGCGCTCCCGCAGCCCGGCCATCGCCCCAAGGGACATCTCGACCTGTTCGACGAGGTAGCGCTCGACCCCCCGTACTGATCGTCGAGGGGCTTGAGGGCGGTGGCCATCGCCCAGCGCGGCGTGCTCAGCATGCCGCCGGCGGCCGCCGCGCATCCAACTCGCCGAAGACGACCACCACCTCGGCAACTGCTCCGGGCTCAAGTAGGTGGTGGTGAGCTCGTAGTCTTCTAATGAGACAGACCCCTCAACCGACCACTGCTTGGATGTCGGCGATCACGCTGGGAGGAATGGCCAGCGGTCCGCCGATGACGTACCCGGGTGTCTCGGGGGCCAATGTCCCCAGGTACTGAGCGACTGCCGGCGGTACCGGCGGGGCGGCTTTGGGGTCCACCAAAAGCAGCGGCCCCAATCGTCCACCGGTCGCGACGAAGAGCCCCCCGGCCAGGGCGTCGGGGAAATCGAGACCGGTCGCGATGGCGTAGGTCTTGGCGCTTTGGAAGAAGTAGCTGGCCACAGCCGCCGCTGTGCCGTAGAGGTCCTGGCCGTAGACCGGGGTGGCCGCCGGGTCGGCTCCTGCAGCAGCCAACGGGCCACCGATGGCGAAGCGCGCGTCGTAGAAGTGCGCGGCCAGGTACCCGGCGGTCTCGGGAGCCTGAGCTATCCCGTTGGTGAGCAGGATTGCCCCGTGCTCTTCGATAGCGGCGGGCACCGCCGAGAGCGCGTCTGGGAAGGTGAGTCCGGTGGCCTCGAAGACGTTGACCGGGTTCCCGAGCGCCTCGGCGATGTCCACCGCGGTGGCGTACTCGTCGCGTCCGGCCTCCCGGGAAACCCGGTAACCCAAAGCCTCCAAAGCGCTGTCGATCTCCGGGCTCAGGGCGAGGTCACCGCCCAGGACATAGACGGTGCCGCCCACGGGAAGGACCCGCTCGATCTCGGATTGGACCGCCGGGTCAAGCGTCGAGCTCAGCGGCGTCCCCGAGGTGATGAGCAGCGGTCCGTCCACCTTGGCGGCAAGGGGACCCCCGGCCAGAGCGTCGGAGAAGAAGTCCGATCGGGCCAGCACCACCCCCTTGGCCGTACCGGCAATGGGGAACCCGGCTTGCGAGAGCGCGATGGCCGTGCCGATAGCGTCGGGGCCGAAGATCGACTGAATGTCCACCACTTCGGTGATCTGGGCCGCCGAGGGCGCGTCACCGGCGTCGCCCGAGAACGAGGCCCTGATGTTGTGGGTACCCAAGGACGAATAGGTGGGGTCACAGACCGCTTGGCCGCTGCTCGGATCGATGGGCACCGAAGCGCACCCGGTGATCGGCGTCTCGTTGTCGCTGAACTCGACCGTCCCCTGGTCGGGGTTCGGGGTGGCGGTGGCGGTGTAGGTGACTTCTTGGCCCGTCGCTGCCGGAGTGGGGGAGGCGGTCAGGCGAGTTGTGGTGGGATCGGCCCCCGGGACGGTTCGGACCGTGCCGCCGGTGCCGCCGGTGCCGCCGGTGCCGCCGGTGCCCCCGGCGCTTCCAGTACCCCCTGCGCTCCCGGTACCCCCAGTGCCGCTGAGGCCGCCGGTGCCGCCGTCGCCTCCAGTGCCTCCGTTGCCTACTGCGCCTCCGTTGCCCCCCGTGCCGCCGGTGCCGCCGGTGCCGCCGGTGCCCCCGATGCCGCCTGCGCCAGCGGTGCCCCCAGT
>JBOGFV010000086.1:0-3711 GCA_050743525.1 Acidimicrobiales bacterium | reverse complement strand
CCGAATGGCCCAGGCCGAGAAGGTCCGCCGCAATCAACATGCGCTGCGAACAATACCGACCGGAGCCGCTATCCGCCTCGGGTCGCTGCGGGCCGGCGCCGGTACCGGAGGCGATCGCGATAGCGTGGGCTCGCCGGCCCGGTAGCTCAGTTGGTCAGAGCAGCGGACTCATAATCCGTCGTGCGCAGGTTCGAGTCCTGCCCGGGCCATCGCCAAGCATCTGGGAGAGCTGGTTTTGCTGTCGGGGCTGCGGGTAGCCGACCCTGATCGTACCCGATCACGAGCCGCATAAGCCAAGCCGCGCTGCGCGTGAGCGCGAGGTTCCCGCATGAGGTCGGGCATCTCCGCGGGCCACGTCGGACATTTCCACGAGGCCGGGTTCTACGCCTCCGACGCCGAGTTTCGCACGATGATCATGCCGTTCGTGGAGGAGGGCCTGGCGGCGGGCGAGCCGGTCGTCCTGTCCTTCGACCAGCGCAAGGTCGACCTGCTCCGCGGATGGTTGGGCAACCCCGTCGCGGTCACGCTGCAGGCCGCCGACGGCTCCGACGGCATGTACGCCAATCCCGCCCGGGCGATCGAGTCCGCTCGCATGCTGTTCGAGCGCCACGTCGCCGCAGGCGCCGAGCAGATCCGAATCGCCGGCGAGGCGCCGCACGCCGGCAACGGCGGCCGGTTCGACGGCTGGGATCGCTACGAGTCGGCGGTCAACGCGGTCTGGGGCACGTTCCCGGTGCGCAGCATCTGCCTCTACGACGCGACGACCGTCCCGGCGACCGTTCGCGACGTGGTCGGGCGGACCCATCCCTGGCTGCTGTCGCCCGACGGGGAGCACCACCCCAACGCCCGCTACGAGGATCCGTCCCGGTTCGTGCCCCTACCCACCGTGGTCGACCCGCTCGAGACGACGCTTCCGCTGATCGAACTGGACGGGCCGGCGCCGGCTCGCGCCAGACGTGCCGTGGAGCGAGCCGCTCGGGGTCGCGTCGGCGACGACCAGACTGAGGATCTGCGCCTCGCCGTTTCGGAGGCGGTCGGCAACGCCCATCGGCATGGCGTGCCGCCCACGACCGTCCGCATCTGGGCCGCCGACGACAGAGTCGTCGTTCGCGTGCACGACGGCGGACAGGGCCCCACCGATCCATTCGCCGGTCTGGTACCCGCCAGCACGACGCATGGCGCGGGGCTGGGTCTGTGGATCGCTCATCAGCTTGCGCTCGACGTGGCGCTGATCCAGGCCCCCGACGGCTTCACGATGCGGCTGCGCGCCGGGCAGCTGCCCGCGGCCGCCGCCTGAAGGTCTGCGATCTGATCATGGCCGACGCGGACACGGGCACGCTTGGTCCCGCGTACCGATCAGACGATCTTGCCCGGGTTCAGATGGCGTCCCGGATCGGTGCCGTCGAACAATGCCTGCAGCATTCGCACCCCCGGCGCCGAAATGTCCTGCTCCAACCACCGCGCGTGCTCGGTGCCGACCGCGTGATGATGTGAGAGCGTCGCGCCGTTGTCGACGAATGCCTGCTGGATCGCGCACTTGACTAGCTCGTAGCAGGCGATCATGTCGCCGCCGTCCGGTGGCACGAACGCGAACGTGAAGTACAGGCAGGCGCCGGCGTGATAGCTGTGCGAGAGGTGGCACATCAGGTAGCCGCGAACCCCGGCGCGCGCGAACGCCTCGTGGCCGGCGGCGATCACGGCGTCGTAGACCGGCATCAGCCGACTCCACGGCATTGCTGTCTCCGATACGTCTCCGGCGACGCCGCGGTCGAGCAGATAGTCGCGGATGTAGGGCGTGTCGAACTTCTTCTGGTCGTACAGGCGACCCGGTCCGCTGCCCAGGCACACCCCGCCGTGACCGGTTACCACCTTGCCCGCCGCCCGGCGCTGTGCCTTGACATGCTCCGCCCCGCCCTCGAAGCCGATGAAGGCCAAGCAGGCCTGGTCGAGGTCGTACTCCTTCACCCGCCGCAGGTACAGCTTCAGCGCCGCCGATTCCAAGGAGGAGACGAGCGACCCCTTCTTGGAGGTGGCCAGGGAGAACTGGGTCTCGTTGGCATCCGAGATCCGGGTCAGGGACGGATGGCTGTCCATCGTGGCCAGCTCGGCCATGGCCGCCAGCCCGTCGCCCCACGTGGGGAAGAAGTAGCCGAGGATCACCCGCTCGTCGGGGATCCGGTGGACCTGCACGGTGGCCTCGGTGATGATGCCCAGCCGGCCCTCGCTGCCGAGGACCATCTCCCGCACGCTCGGCCCGGTGGAGGTGGCCGGCACGGCCCGGGTGGCGAGAAGCCCGGCCGGGGTGACCACCCGCACGGCCTTGGTGATCCCGGAGATGTCCCCGTACTTGTCGGACTGCATGCCCGAGGAGCGGGTGGCGATCCAACCCCCGAGCGTGGAGTGGGTGAAGGAGTCGGGGAAGTGGCCCATGGTCCAGCCCTGGGCCTCGAGCTGCGCCTCCAGGGAGGGGCCGCGCGCGCCGGCCTGGATCACGGCCAGCTGGGCGTCCTCGTCGATTGAGACCACCTGGTCCAGGCGCCCGAGGTCGACCGACACCACGGTCCGGGTCTCGGCGCGCGGCGGCTCCAAGCTGCCCGAGATGTTCGTCCCCCCGCCGAAGGGGACGACCACCGCCCCGGCGGCCTCGGTGGCCGCCACCACCGCCGCCACTTCGTCCTCCGAGCCGGGATAGACCACCACGTCGGGGAGCCGCCCCACGTCCCCGGCCCGCAGTCGCAGCAGGTCCCGGAGGCTCTTGCCGTAGGCGTGCACCACGCGCTCCAACCGGCCATCGCGCACGTGCTCGGCGCCCACGGCCGAGGTGAGGGCGTCGAGCAGCTCTTTGCCCACGTGTGAGAGCGGCAGGTCGAGGGCTTCCAGGTCGGGGGCAGCCGCCCCGGGGCGGTCCAGGTCGATCCCCACCTTGGCCCTCACGAACGGGGCCAGCTTCGGTTTGTCCGAGTGGGAGAAGGAGACGCCCGGCTCCCCCCACCCCCACCATTTCATGTGCGCGACTGCCGGCTGCTCCCCGATCATTGGGCGATCAGAGCACAAAGGTGAACAACGGGGAGCCCGGCGGCACCCGCTCGATCTCGAGTGGGCTGGCGGCCATACGCTCGAGCAGCCCGGGGAGGTCGCCGGCCGCCTCCAGCTCGATGCCCACCAGCGCGGGCCCCGTCTCCCGGTTGCTCTTCTTCACGTACTCGAAGACCACGATGTCCTCGCCCTGGGCCAGGACCTGGTCCAGGAAGTGCCGGAGGGCGCCGGGCTCCTGGGGGAAGGTGACCAAGAAGTAGTGGCGCAGCCCCTCGTGGAGCAGGGAGCGCTCGACGACCTCCCCGTAGCGGCTCACGTCGTTGTTGCCCCCCGAGACGATGCAGACCACGGGCCCCTCCAAGCGGCGCCCGAGGTACCGGCGGGCGGCCGCGCTGGCCAGCGCCCCGGCCGGCTCGGCGATGACGCCCTCCGACTGGTACAGGTCCAGCATCTCGGTGCACACCGCGCCCTCGGGCACCGCGACCAGCTCGTCGACCAGGTCGCGCACCACGGGATAGGTGAGCTCGCCCACCCGTCCCACGGCCGCTCCGTCGACAAAGGTATCCACCGACGCCAGGGCCGTCGGGCCCCCCTGGGCCAGGGCCGTGGCCATGCTGGCCGCCCCCGCGGGCTCGGCGCCCACGATCCGGATCTCCGGGCGGTGCTGCTTCAGCC